>JAYTPK010000056.1:0-3585 GCA_043747295.1 Polaromonas sp.
CGCAGGCCATTTTGTGGAGTGCATTCGCAAAACCCGCCAGCTGTCACCCGGCACCACCATTGAAGTACTGGTGCCCGATTTTCGCGGCCGCGACGACCGTGCGCTGGAAATTTTAAAAGCTGCCCCGCCCGATGTGATGAACCACAACTTGGAAACCATCCCGCGCCTGTACAAAGAAGCGCGCCCCGGCAGTGACTACGCTTTCTCGTTGAATTTGCTTAAAAAATTCAAAGCCTTGTTTCCCAACGTACCCACCAAAAGTGGCATCATGGTGGGCTTGGGTGAAACAGATGAGGAAATACTGCAAACCATGCGCGACATGCGCGCACACAACATCGATATGCTGACCATTGGCCAGTACCTTGCGCCGTCCATGTCGCATTTACCAGTGCGGCGCTATGTGCATCCCGACACCTTCAAAATGTTTGAAGCCGAGGCCTACAAAATGGGGTTTACCCACGCCGCTGTCGGTGCCATGGTGCGCTCTAGCTACCACGCAGACCAGCAAGCGCACAGTACATTACAGAGCATGAAAGCGGTTGCGTAAGCCACCAGACAAGCGTAAATTAGTAAAACCCGCTTTTGGCATCTGCCGCATCTGTATTGTGCAGTTGAAGAAAGTCTATTCAAGTCGCTAGCTTGGTGTTTGCGCTGTTTGTGAGTATGGCTTCATGATGATGCGCAAAGTTTGGCTTCTGGCAGCGTCCACCACTTTGGTGGTGAGCTCGTTCGCTATGGTCGGCCCTATCCTTGCAATATTGCTGCAGCAGCGCGGCTACAGCACCACGCTGATCGGGGCGTTTGCGATGATTCCATTCGCTTGCGTGGCGGCGCTCATTCCGCTGATGCCGAGAGTGTTTGCACGCTTTGGCATGGGACGCTGTTATGTGCTGGGGCTGGTGCTGGAGACGCTGGGTACGCTGGGATATGCCGTGTCAGGTAGCTTTTGGGTCTGGTGTGCCAGTGCGGTAGCAGGGGGTGTTGGCGCTGCAGCAGTGTGGAATGCGACGGAGGCCTTGCTCGCGCAGTACGCACCGCCTGACCGGCGCGGGCATGTGATGGGCTTGTACCAAACGGCGCTGGGTGCTGCGCTTGCGGCAGGGCCTTTCGTTCCTGCCGTGCTGCAGTGGCAGTCGCAAACCACGCTGGTCGCCGCGGCAGTGGTGCAGTTTGCGGCCTTGGGACTGGCATGGGTGAGCGGTATCGCCAACCCGCAGCAAGCAGCAATGCCGACCCCCACCCAAAGCGATGCAGGGGCCACCATCTGTGCAGGTGACGGGCCGTTGTCCAGGGCCACGCAGCCACACACAAGCCTGCTGCGCACAATCGGCACCTGGCAGGCGATACGTGCCGTGCCCTATTTGGTGGGCATTGCTTTTGTAGGCGGGGTGTTTGAAGCGGGACTGTCTAGTATCAGTGCGGCCAACGCAGCGAGCTTGGGGCTGTCCATGTCGGCAGCGGCCAGTATTGTGGGTGTGTTGGGCCTGGGTAGTTTTTTGTTCCAGTACCCGGCGGGTATGGCAGCTGACAAATTTGTGCCGCGCCAAGTATTTACTGTCGCTGGTGGCGTGCTGCTGTTGTCGGTCATGTTGCTGGCTTGGGGCACGCAGCCAGGCACACCACCCGTCAAGAGCCATCTGTGGGTGCTGTGGGTAAGTGCGCTGTTGTGGGGCGGCGTAGGCGGTGCTTTGTACACCCTCACGATGATCCGTGTAGCGCATCATTTCAGCGGTGCTTCAATGGCGGCGGGTACAGCGGCCATGATTACGGGCTACACGCTGGGTGGCGCAATTGGCCCGGTGGTCAGCGGTGCCAGCTTGCAATATGCAGGCAACCTTGGTTTGTCGCTGTGGCTGGGTGCAGCAGCATTAGCTGTGATAGTGCTGGCACAGCGCAGCCGTTAAACTAAATGCTTATGCCCACCCATAAAACGCTGTGTACCAGTTGCCAGCAGCCTATGCAGCTGCTGTCTGTTGAAGGCCACTACACCGCCAAGATAAACATAGATGTATGCACGCACTGCCACTTGGTATGGTTTGACGCACTGGAGTCGGTTCATCTGTCGGGTATGGGCTGGGCGCAACTGATCCGCCAAATGATAGCCAGCCCAGCGTTGAACGCACCCCTGGCCTCACGTCTTACATGTGTGCGCTGCCAGACACCGCTCAAACCCGTGCGTAACCTCACGCGTTTTGGGCACACTGCTGCACAAGAATGTCATCACGGGCACGGGCATTACCAAGGCTACAGCCTGCTGCTGGCCGAGCGCGGCATGGTGCGGCCCATCTACCCACACGACCGCCAAGCCTTGCGCGCACAGGGGCGCAGCTTGGGGTGTCTTAACTGTGGCGCTCAGCTGGATGGCGCGGCAACAATCTGCAGCTATTGCGACAGCCCCGTGGTGATGGTGGACCTACCACGCCTGACGCAGGCATTGCTCATGCGCTATGGTGACCCGCTGCATGTTGACCAACCTGCGCTGCAAATGGGTATGCACTGCATTGGCTGCGGCCAGGCACTGGACCCTACGCAAGACATTCGCTGCAACCATTGCGACCAAAGCGTAGCGCTGCCGCAGCTGCACCAGTTGAAGGCGTTGTTGGACCATGTAGAGCCAATTTTGCAAGGCAGAGCGCCACGCCAGGCTAAACCGTGGGGCGACAAGCTGCGCCGTTTGCAAGGCGACTTTCGTGCCACCAATTTATACCGAATTGTTCGGGGTGCCCGAGGTGGTAGCCATTTACCGAGGGAGTTGGATGTCGTGAATACGCTGGCATGGGTGCTGATCGGCGGTTTTCTGCTGTGGCTGTGGTGGTGAATAACGTGGCTTCTTAGCTTGGTGTGTGATTCGTTGGGTCGGTCGTGCGTTCGATCGGGCTGCTTTTTGGGCTAACGTGATCTCCGCAGAGCTGGCTTCAACAACGCGCGCCTTGCCGCATATTTTTCATCGAGACGGACCCGACTCGTCACATTATTCTTTGCGTGGTTTGGGGCAGCCCGTGCTTCGGTTGAGTTGATGGAATGCTGAATACTATTAATTTCATAGCTGGTTGAGCAGTATCTGCGGCCTACAACGACTAAAGCACTCTGAAAATAGGTCTCAAAACACTGCTTAACGTGTCTTCAACGGCTGTTCTGTGCACGCCTTGGCACTTGGCGTGAACATCTCCGCGGCTGTCCTCCGCCCTGCGGGCTCCCCCTTTATGCCGCTGCGCTGTTCACACCAAGCGCCAAGGCTGCGTACAAAGTTGGGTTAGGCAAAAGCGGTTGATTGCCCGTCATGTGTGCAAGAGCTGGCAGGCAGTGCATTCAGCGCAGCGGATAAGGTAGGTAAGCAAGTAAGTAAGTAAGTAAGCGGTTGATCGCCCACCATGTTCACAAGAGCTGGCAGGCGGTGCACTCAGCGTAGCGGCATAAAGGGGGAGTCGGCGGCTATAGGCCACCATGGAGGACAGCTTTGTTGCTGAGTGCGCCGCCTGCCAGTTCCCGTACAAGACAAAAAGACAAGCGACACACGGGAAACAAGTGCCTGATCAATTTTCGCAATGCAAGCTAAGTCACAAACCCGTTCCAGCCCAGCAGCCC
>JAYTPK010000057.1:0-3527 GCA_043747295.1 Polaromonas sp.
TGCGCCAGTAACTCCCAAAGGCGAAATCATGGGGACGGCTTGGGTGCATACGGCAGATTCTTTGCTAGCGTCTGCCCAAACAGCCGATGTTGTGTTGCCTGCTAAGGCGACGGGGGGGTCTGTGTTTACGGGCAAATTCAAAGATATTCCAAAGCTCAATGGCAGCAAGGTGTCAGTTGTGGTGTTTATGCATGGCTCGTCGGGTTTGGGGCTGAAAGCGATTGGCGAATGGCAGCAGTGGCTGGCAACGCAGGGCATTGCCAGTGTGGCACCCGATTCTTTCAGTCTGCCGAACCGCGTGACTTACAAATCGCCGATAGATGTCGATTCGTATGAGCGGGTGCATGCCTTGCGTGGCTCAGAAATTGCGTCTATGTTGGACGCGTTGAAATCACAAACTTGGGTAGATGCAAATCAGCTTATTTTGGCGGGCTCTAGCGAAGGCTCAGTCGCTGTGGCGCAATACACGGGCAAAGAATTTATGGCTCGGATTCTTTACGCTTGGAGTTGTGAGCAGAATTATTTTGTCAAAGACCCCAAAAATGTCTTCGAAGCTGGCAAACCGGTGCTGAACATCATCAGCTCGACCGATCCGTTCTTTTCAAAATCGAATAGCTGGGTAGGCAGTGCCAACCCAGCTGGCCACTGCGGTGCAGCGCTGAAAGGCAATGTGTCGGCTTCAGTTTTGCTGATTCCAGATGCGCCGCATACCGTGCTGGGCATACCTGCTGCGAGGCAGGCAACGGCTGGGTTCTTAGCGCAAATCGTTAAAAACTGAATTTAGCTGTCAGCCGCCTTGTTCGGATTAATCAAATACTTAGCTCCTGTAGCGCGCTGTCCGTAGACGGCGATGGCTTCGGGTTGCAGGGCTTCTTGTAGTGAAATCACTTTGGAATAGCTGCTGGCAAAGGTGGTTTTGAGCTCGGCAGCGACGCGATTGCGCATTTTTTGTGCGGCCTCAGCACCGATTTTTTGCAAAAACGGAAACAACAGCCAGCCGCCCATGCCCCAGCTGAAGCCGAAGTTACGCACAAATTCTGAGGGCGCGGTGTTTAGCCCACCGTAGATGTAAACCTGTTTGTGGATGGGGGAGCCGTAGCGGCTGTATTCTGTGGCGGTTTTGTTCAAAGCCGCTTCCATGCAGGTAAGGATGCGTCCTGCCAAGTCGCCACCACCTGTGGCGTCAAACGCGATCGTTGCGCCCGTTTCTACCAAGGCTTGGGTGAGGTCGGCCATGAATCTGGGTGATGATTCGTCGCACGCATACTTCGCGCCTAGGCCTTTGAGCAGCGCGGCCTGCCCAGGTTTGCGCACGATGTTGACCAAAGCGATGCCGTCTTTGATGCAAATTTTGTTGAGCATTTGGCCTAGGTTAGACGCGGCTGCGGTGTGCACCAGCGCTGTGTGCCCCTCGCGCCGCATGGTTTCAACCATACCCAAAGACGTGAGTGGGTTGACGAAGCAAGAGGCACCCTCGGCCGGCGTGGTGCCTGGCGGCAGCAGCAGGCACTGGTCGGCAGCGATGCAGCGGTATTGCGCGTACATGGCCCCGCCCAGCACGGCCACAGTTTTGCCTAGCAGCGCCTGTGCAGCAGCTGACGAACCGGCGGCGACCACCACGCCAGCGCCTTCGTTGCCTACGGGCAACGATTGGTCTAAGCGCCCTGCCATGCTTTTCATGGCGCGCTCGGGAATTTGCGCATTGATACGGGGGTTGGCTGATGTTGTTGATCCGTTGCTGACTTTGACGGTGCTCAGATCGGCTGCGCCAAAGAGCAAACCCAAATCAGACGGGTTGATAGGGGTGGCTTCGATGCGGATCACCACCTCGTTTGCCGCTGGCGTGGGCGTGGCTTGGCTGATGAGGGAGACTTCGAGCTCGCCATTGGCTTTGACGAGGGAGCGAAGTTGCAGACCTGCGGAGATGGGTTGGGTTGTCATGGATTTATCTAGGTTATTTATCTAATTTAATTCGGGAAATGAAGAAAAATCAATCCAACTTGATGCCCAAATCAACCGCGATTTTGATCCAAATCGGGACGTCGCGGTCCCACTCTTTGCGGGTATCGATTAAGTTTTTGGGTTTATTGGGGATGGCGAATGATTCACGCAGCTTGGCGGCACGCTCTGTGTTGGCCCCGTCTACCACCACACTGGAGAGGGCTTTCAAAATAGCTTCCGGCGTACCCGCGGGCGCCAAAAGCGGCAACCCACCTTCTAGGCCGTAAAAACTGCTGGTAAAACCCTGCTCTACCAAGGTAGGCACGTCTGGCAGCTTGGGCGAGCGGGCTTGGCCCAGCACGGCAATGGGCCGCACGCCACGTGACTGCACGGTAGCAAAAGCTTGGTAGCTGCCGATGGCGATTTGAATTTGCCCAGAAGCAAGGTCAACCCACATGGGCGATTCACCACGGTAATGCACGGGCACGATTTTGGTGCCATCGCTGCGATTGATTTGGTCGGCAGCCATGTGCTGGATCGAGCCTGGCGCGTAGGTGCCCATATTGGTCGGGTTTTTCTTGGCAAACTCGATGAATTCACGCATGTTTTTGGCGGGAATTTTGTCGGAAATACCAACGATCAAAGGGCCAGACGGAAAGTTGGCAATCGGCGCCAAGTCTTTGTCCAAGTTGTAGGGCAACTTGTTGTACAACACGCGGTTTTGCCACACGGTGCCAGAGGTAGTCATCAGCAAGGTGTAGCCGTCGGCGGCGGACTTGGCGACGTTGTCGATGCCGATGATGGCGCCAGCGCCGGGTTTGTTGTCCACCACCGCTGGCACGCCAAACTTGGCGGTCAGCTGCTCGGCGTACATGCGGGCGTATGAATCGGTCAGCCCACCTGGTGGAAATGCCACGACGATACGGATTTGCTTGGTCGGCCATTTGGCGGTTTGCGCCAGTGAATTGGGTGCCAAAGTCGCGGCGCTGATGGCTGTCGTTATAGCTGCAGAGGTGGCGAAAAATTGGCGGCGGGAAGGTTTTTCAAACATGAGGGGTGTCCTTTTTTAGCAGTCAAAAGTCTAACCGAGAGAGCGCTAGGCACTAGGCGGGGAAAACCCCTGAAAATGCAGTGGCATGGCTATACTTCTGACAAGATCGGGGAGCCATTGGATAATGGCAGTCGCCAAGGTAATAGAAGTTTGGCCGGTTCACTTGAGAAAGTTAGTTTTTGCCCCATGTACGCGATGTACTGCTAGCGCTAGTTTTAACTTCACCCTTAGCAGTTCGTGTTTTCATTCCTTAAAAATACCCCTGAAAGTGTTTTATGTCAGATTTAATCAGCAAACTCAACTGGCGCTATGCCACCAAAAAGATGAACCCGGCCAAGGATGTGCCGCAAGACAAGGTGGAGCGTATTTTGGAAGCCACGCGTTTAGCGCCAACATCCAGCGGTTTGCAGCCGTTTGAGGTCATTGTGGTGACCAACAAAGAGGTGCGCGAAAAAATCAAAGCCAAAGCGAACAACCAAGAGCAGATCACCGATGGCTCGCACCTGCTGGTGTTCGCGGCTTGGGACAACTACAC
>JAYTPK010000058.1:0-9289 GCA_043747295.1 Polaromonas sp.
CATAAAAGTTAGACCGATAGAAAACAGCACCTGGTCAAGGTGCGGCTTGTTGTACATGCGGCGGTACAAAGTTATCTCCAGCAAAGCACCCAACAGACCGGTACCCATAAATGCAATCGGTAGACACACTAAAAAGGGCACCCCAAAGCGCTGCATCAGCACCACGGTGAGGTAGCCTCCCGCCATCGCAAAAGCACCGTGTGCCAAGTTGATGAAGTTCATCAAACCCATCGTGATACACAGGCCTACCGCCAAAATAAATAGCAGCATGCCATAGGCGATACCATCGAAGAGAATCGTTAACATGGCTAAAGGATGCTGCTGTCTAAGTTTCAATGACTGGTTCGCATTACGGCTTGGTTTTAGCCGGATCTTTCACATCGGTAACCGTTGCAAATTCTACGTTGTGCATTTCAGCGCCAACTTTTTCGACCTTGCGGATGTACACGTTGTGCACCACATCACGGGTTTGTGCGTCGATAAACATAGGGCCGCGTGGGCTTTCAAAGATTTGGCCTTTCATGGCATTGAGCAACGCTTCGCCCGTACCGCCTTTGGTGGTTTTGGCAGCCTCGTAAATCACACGCATGCCGTCATAACCACCAACAGCCATAAAGTTAGGCCGCAAACCGCCATTGGCTTTGCCAAAAGCTTCGACAAACTTTTTGTTCATGGCTGAGTTGTGGTTGGCCGAGTAGTGGTGTGAAGACACCACGCCTAAGGCTATGTCCCCCATGCTGTTAAGAATGTCATCATCCGTCAAGCTACCTTCAGCGATGACGCGAATGCCAGCTTTGTCTAGGCCACGTTCGGCAAATTGCTTCATGAGTGCAGAACCTGCGCCAGAGGGCACAAATGCAAACATGGCATCAGGCTTAGCATCACGCACTTTTTGTAAAAACGGTGCGTAATCTGGATTGCGCAGTGGTACGCGCAGTTTGTCCACCACCACGCCACCGTTGAAAACAAAACGCTCTGAGAAGTACTTTTCCGAATCTGCCCCTGGGCCAAAGTCAGTCACTAAACTCACGACGCGCTTAATATTATTTTTTGCTGCCCAGTCAGCCAAGGCAGTAACTACCTGAGCTGCCGTGAAGCTGGTGCGCACAATGTAAGGCGATGCTTCGGTAATGCTAGACGTGGCTGCAGCCATGACAACCATGGGTGTTTTTGACTGTGTCGCCACGGGTGCAGTGGCAAAGGCCAAAGGTGTGAGACCAAAACCGGCCAAAACATTGACCTTGTCGTTATTGACTAATTCCTGCGCAATGCGCTTGGTGACATCGGGTGCGCTGGTATCGTCTTTGAGAATAATCTCTACTTTTTTACCTGCCACAGAACTACCGTTTTGCGCCATGTATAGGCGCACTGCTGCTTCAATTTGCTTGCCTGTGGAGGCAAACGGGCCGGTCATGGGCAAAATCAAACCTATTTTGAAAGTGTTGTCTTGCGCCATTGCGGCACATGTCGCCAGAGTGATCGCCGACATAGCGGCGGCTTGGATAAATTGACGTTTTTGCACTGAATGTCTCCTAGTTGATGTAATTGAAGCGAACGAAGTGAATTTTAAAGTCTGATTAGGTGGCTGTCTGTGATGACTGACATAGCAAATCTGGCCGCCAAGCCGAGTCTAGCGTCAAGGTGCCCGACACACGCGATACGCACACGCACATGCGCGTGTTCAGCTTTTTTTCATGCGGGCTTAAAAACACATCCCGGTGGTCTATCTGGCCATCTACCGACAACACATCCATGGTGCACAGACCGCATTCGCCACGGCGGCAGTCGGCGATGGTATCAATGCCAGCAGCCTGCAAAGCGTCTAGCAATGTGGTGTCAGCGGGCACCATGATGTCCAGCTGATGGCGCGGGATCTGCACGCGAAATGCCTGCGCGGCCATACTGCCACTAGAGCCAAAGGTTTCAAAGCGCAAATCAGACAGCCTGCGCCCTGCTGCCAACCAGGCAGTGCGAATCGCCTCTAGCATGGGCACAGGGCCGCAGGTGTAGAGCTGCGCTTTGGGCGGCAGTGCGGCAATCTCACCTGCAAAATCCATTTGCTGGCCTTCGCTGGCGATAAAGGTTTGCAGGTCGTCAGCTAATCTGGTACGTATATGGTCTGCAAAAGCCAATTCTTCGGCTGTGCGTGCACCGTAGAGCATGCGCAGAGACTTGTGTGGTGATTGTTTTTTAATTTGCAGCACCATCGACACCAAGGGTGTGATGCCAATACCACCAGCAATCAATAAATAGGCCGAAGCAGAAGTGTCTAACGCAAAGTGGTTGTGCGGCCCACTGACTGCCAAACTATCGCCCGCTTGCAAGGCCCACATGGACAACGATCCACCACGGCCATCGTGCATGCGCTTCACGGCGATGCGCCAATGCACTGCATCGCAGGGGCCGACCAGCGAATAATGCCTCGTTTGCAGTGATCCATTGACCCGCACTTGAACTTGCAAATGCGCACCGGCGTCCCAGCGTGCAGCCGTCTCAGCGGAGGGCTTAAGCAAAAATACCCGCACCGTGGGCGTAACGTCATCTGTAGCCACCACGCTGGCCTGCTGCCACACCTGTACATGCTTCATCGCCCTGCTCCCCGGCGGCGCAGCAGCTTGATCACCTTGAGCGATTCTGCGATTTCGCCTGTTTCGTCCCCTGTCAACGAGTGACGCAAATTGCGCTGCGCCAGGCGTGAATGCTCGCGCATGATGGCCTCGGCACGCGCGCCCTCGCCCTGTTCTATCGCATCGATCACTTGGCGGTGCTGGTCTTGCGCCACCACCAGCATGTCGCGTGCGCGGGGCGAATTGGCCTGCGCCACCACAAACGCCGAGGGTGATGCAAACGGTAGACTGGCTATTTTTTCTAACTGGTGGGCAATCACTGGGCTGTTAGCCATCTCACACAACAGAGCGTGAAAGCGCTGGTTTAAATCTACGTAGCCAGAAAACGCTTCGTCGTTTAGGGCATTGCTAGCCAGCACATCGTCAATTTTCTTCAAGCACTGGCGCGCCTCTAGCAGCACCGCCGCAGGTGCGCCACGCTCGGCCGCGCGGCGAGCGAGCAAGCCCTCCATCGTGCCACGCAGCTCAATCGCGTCGGCAATATCACTCTCGCTAAAACTTTTCACAGCATAGCCGCCATTGGCCAAGGCCTCTAGCAAACCCTCTTGCTCAAGGCGCATCAGCGCAGCGCGAATGGGGGTGCGCGACATGCCTAGCTTGTCCACAATGGCCAATTCAGCAATGCGCATGCCGCCAGATAACTCGCCCGACAATATCAACTCTCTTAACTGCAGCTGGGCACGCACCGCCGCACTGGCGGTGCTGTTTTCAGAGCCATTTATGCCATTAGTCCAAGTATTTACTGATTTAGCAGCTATGGTTTTCATAGTGTTACCTGTCTCAACTTAAGCCGCCAATGCAATGGGGATGACCGTGGCCGCAGGTTTTTCTAGCGCTACCAGCTTGTCTATCAGCTTGCGTGCCCACATCGAGCCTGCGTCGATGTTAAGGTTATAAAACTGGTGGTCGGGGTGCTCTTGCATCGCAATTTGCTGCGCCTCCAGCACATGTTCATCTTCTCTAAAGATGTTAGCCACGCCGTCGCGCAGCAGGTGCGTCATGCGCTGCTCGCCCAAGCAATAGTTGCGCGCAAAAGCCCAAAAGTAGTGGCATGTGTCGTCTGTAGCTGGGGTGATGGTGTTCAGTACTTGGCCGTTCACACCGCGCGCGCGGTTGCTCAAGCGTGCATCGCCTTGGTTGCCGCCCGGCGGCACAGCGCCAGTGCCGGTCTGCGCCACACCCACGTCAATTACCACCGTGCAAGGCGCTTCAAATTTGATGATTTGCCAGCGGTCTACCTTGCCTTCGTAGCCTAAGGCTTGCTTAATCTGCCCCGCCCAAAACGGTGGCGCGTCGATGTTGTCCATCCAGCGCGTGACAGTGGCGTGGCGATTGCCGTGCGTGGCGACAAATGGTGCTTCAGCCACGGCTTGCTGGCCAATGCTGCTAGCGTGCACAAAGGTTTCGTGCGTAAGGTCCATCAGGTTGTCGATCACTAAGCGGTAGTCGCAGTTCACGGTAATCAGCTTGCCATCGCCCGCCCAAGCGGGGTCGTCGTTCCAGTGCATATCGGGCACTAGGGCTGCATCAGCCAAAGCCGGGTCGCCTGGCCACACCCATATAAAGCGGTGCCGCTCCACCACTGGGTAGCTGCGCACGCAGGCTGAAGGATTCAGCGTTTCTTGGCTGGGCATGTGAGTGCAACGGCCCTGCGCGTTATAAACCAAGCCGTGGTAGCCACACACCACCTCGTCGTCTTGCAGACGCCCCATCGACAAGGGCAGCAGGCGGTGCCAGCAGGCATCTTCCAACACTGCCACTTGGCCACTGCTTTGGCGGTACATCACCATTTTTTGTTTGCAAATAGTGCGCGCCAGCAGCGCGTGCTTGACCTCTACGTCATAGGCAGCTGCGTACCAAGCGTTCAGCGGAAAAGACGTTTTCAGCGTACTCATGGATACGAATTGTATACATAAACCATAAAATTTCGGTTTATTTTGTGTCTAATGCATGGTTTATCCCTATTATTGTATTCAGACTATCAGAATTTAAGTGCCTTAAAATTACTCCATCACACCCTAAAAGAGACGCCTATGACCATCCACGCCAAACTCCCTGCCCGTTTTGACCACGTTGGCAGCTTCTTGCGCCCCCAATACCTGCTGGAGGCGCGTGAGCAAAAAGCCAAAGGCGCTATCACCCCCAAGCAACTGCGCGTGGTGGAGGACAAAGCCATCACCGAGATCGTGAAATTTCAAGAATCTGTGGGCCTCAAAAGCATTACCGATGGCGAGTTTCGCCGTACCTTTTTTCACCTGGATTTTTTAGAGCAACTCGGGGGTGTCAAAGTAGGTGAGGCCGTTTTGGCCAGAGGCCCCGATGGTGTAGACCATTTAGTGCCCCCGGCCATCCACGTGGTAGACAAAGTGACCCACACCAAGCAGATTCAGCTGGAAGACTACAAATACCTCAAGTCCCAAGTGAGCGCAGGTCACACCCCAAAGGTAACTATCCCGTCACCCACCATGCTGCACTTTCGCGGCGGGCGCGCAGGCATTAGCCGCACGGCTTACCCCGAGCTAGAGCCTACGTTTTACGCTGACGTGGCCAAAGCCTATGGCGACGAGCTGCGCAGTTTAAGCGCGGCAGGCTGCAACTATGTGCAGATGGACGACACCAACCTGGCCTACCTGTGCGACGACAAAATGCGCGAAGCCGCACGCGGCCGTGGTGATGACCCTAACGAGCTGGCACACCGCTACGCCAAATTTATCAACCTGGTGGTGGCACAAAAGCCCGCAGGCATGACCCTGGCCATGCACCTGTGCCGAGGCAACTTTAAAAGCACCCACGCCGCCGCTGGCAACTACGAACCCGTAGCCGAAGCGCTGCTGTCGGAGATGGACATTGACGCTTACTTTTTAGAGTATGACGACGACCGCAGTGGCGACTTTCGCCCACTGCGCTTTTTGCCCAAAGGTAAAACCATGGTGCTAGGCCTAGTCACCACCAAATTTGGCCAGATGGAAAGCAAAGACACCTTAAAGCGCCGCATCGACGAAGCCGCCAAATATGTGCCCATGGAGCAACTGGCTTTATCACCCCAGTGCGGCTTTAGCAGCACAGTGCACGGTAACAACATTGCAGTGGAAGACCAACGTAACAAGTTACGACTGGTGATTGAAACGGCCAATGAAGTTTGGGGTAGTCATTAAGCAGCCCTTCTAGCTTGCATTTGTTAGCTAAAATAGCATGTAGTCCAAGTATTCATTACTAAAGCAGCTATGCATATGATAGCTAATGGATACCTCGCTCAGCCGTGATATTTGAAAGAGCCTATGACAATTTATCCACTACGTTTTTATATTTTGACCGCAGCCCTTTGCTTGTGCAGCGCACTGCAAGGCTGCACCGTAATCGCCATTGCCGACGCTGTAGGCACTGCAGCTGTCAAGACCGTGAGCACGGCTGCAGACGTGGCAGTAGGCACCGCTAGAATCACTGGCAAAGTCGTGGGCGCTGCTGTGGGTGCTGCTGTAGACACTGCCATTCCTGACAAAACCGAAGCTGCAAAATAGGCACTGCGCCCTACCCCATTTTTTGGCGCCCTTCCTATGACAAAACTCAAAATTCTTGTAGGTACTATGACCAGTACCGCCGACTATGTAGCCCAAGCCATCCAAATGGACTGCGCCGACTTGGTCAGCGAGATTGATGTGCAGCTGATGGACGGCTTGGACATCAGTGTGTTTGACAACCCCGACCAGTTGTATTTGATTTGCACCAGCACCTACGGTACAGGCGATGTACCCGACAACGCGCGCATGCTGTATGAATCGCTAGACGCCACCCCGAAGTTTTTAGGCCATGTACGCTACGGCGTAATTGCGCTCGGCGACAGCGCCTATCCACAAACATTTTGCTTCGGTGGCAAGCGCTTTGACGAGCGCTTAAGCGGCCTTGGCGCACAGCGCGTGGGCGATGTTTGGCAGCACGACGCATCCTCAGGCTCCATGCCCGAGGTGGATGGCGCTGCCTGGTGCAGAGAATGGTTAGTTTCAGCGCTGGCTGCGGCCTGATTTTGGCCCAATCTCTTTCTAGACAGCGGCTCATATCAACGCGTGGCGCTCTAGGCTACAGCGCATTTCCTCACCGTTTCCCAAGTTCTGGTGGTCACATCAGAGCCAAATGTTTTGCCAATCAAGGTCATAAACACGGGGCCTTTTTCGTGCGGTACATAGGCGGTAAAAACCTCTCGACCTACCATGCTCAATATCTGAGCGTCCTCCACCGCTGGCGGCAGCATAGTGCTTTCAGGGCTGGGTTTGCGCAGAAAACTCACAACCCGCTTGGAGTTAGGTGCTAATGCGAATGCAGCGTACGGGTCTGTAGCCAACAGCTCCAACAGCATAGTTTGCGACCGCACTATGGTGTAGAACTTGCGGCCCAGCACGTCTAGCATTGCAGCCTCTGCGCGCTGTTCTAGCAACGGTTCAGCTGCCGAGCGTGCATCAAAAATCACATTGCCGCTGGACAATATAGTTTTCACATCGGTGAAACCAGCACCTTCAAAACAGCGCTTCAAATCGGGCATCTTGGCATTTTGTGGGCTGACCCCACGCAGAAAGGCAACGTAGCGCGGCATGACAAGCTCCTTGGTATGCATTTAGCAGCATTTTAGCTCTGCAGTCTAAGTGTTCATTGCTCAGGCAGCTATAAAAGATATAGCAATTACATCGTTGCAAACAGCAACATAACTGACAACCCCAAGCCCGCAAGGGTTGTGTTAACCGTCTAATATGAATTGTCAGCAAAGCTTTTTGAAGATTCAAATCAAAAGCTTTTGACCAATCCAAATAGGAGGGCTTATGGCACGACTAGACAGCGCAGCCCTGCGCACATCAAACGCCGGAAAGCTGTGGCTTATGCCGCAGCAACCAGACGAACATGGGCTGATGCCCTATCAGATGGCTGAGATTGAAGAATGCAGCAACAGTCTGGAGCAAGCTCTGCGCAACGGCCAAGACCTTGGCTCAACCACGCAATGCGTTTGGTACAGCGCACAACCCAATACCAAGCTTGGTGTCAGGGTCTAGGATTTGGCTGTTGCATGCATTTTTATTTTTTTACCCATAAAAAGAGCTTGTAGTCCAAGCATTTACTACATAGCTAGCTATTATATTGGTAGCGCCACCAAATCATGTCCGTCGGTGCTGATGATGCGCGCTTTGGTAAATTCGCCTACTTTTAGCTGTTTGCTGATCTTCTCGGGCGGCAGCAATTTGACCACACCGTCGATCTCGGGGGCGTCGGCGTAGCTGCGGCCAACGCCGCCTTTGCGGCCCATGGCGGGGGCACTGTCTACCAGCACTTGCATGGTGGCACCGATGCGGGTGCGCAGCTTGGCGGCCGACACTTCCTCGGCCACGGCCATAAACCGGGCGCGGCGCTCTTCGCGCAGCTCAGTGGGCAGCATGCCGGGGATGTCGTTGGCGGTGGCACCTTTGACAGGGCTGTAGGCAAAGCAGCCTGCACGGTCAATTTGCGCCTCGCGCATAAAGTCCAGCAGGTGGCTGAATTCTTCTTCGGTCTCGCCCGGAAAGCCTGCAATAAAGGTGCTGCGGATGACAATTTCGGGGCAGGCATCGCGCCAGCGGGCGATGCGGTCTAGGTTTTTCTCGCCGCTGGCGGGGCGCTTCATGCGCTTTAAAACATCAGGGTGACTGTGTTGAAACGGCACATCCAAATATGGCAAGGCACGACCTGCCGCCATCAGCGGGATGACCTCGTCCACGCTGGGGTATGGGTACACATAGTGCAGGCGCACCCACGCGCCAAAGGGCTCGGCCAGTTTGCCTAGCTCGTCGACCAGCTCCAGCATGCGCGTTTTAACCGGGCGGCCGTCAAAAAAGCCGGTGCGGTATTTGGTGTCTACGCCATACGCCGAGGTGTCTTGGCTAACAACGAGCAATTCTTTAATGCCGCCTTCAAACAGCGCCTTGGCTTCTTTCAGCACATCGCCAATTGGGCGACTGACCAAATCGCCACGCATGCTGGGGATGATGCAAAACGTGCAGCGGTGGTTGCAGCCTTCGCTGATTTTTAAGTAGGCGTAATGCTTGGGGGTGAGCTTGATGCCGTAGGCCGGCACGAGGTCGACAAATGGGTCGTGCGGCTTGGGTAGGTGCAGGTGCACGGCATCCATCACTTCTTGCGTGGCGTGCGGGCCAGTCACGGCCAGTACGCTAGGGTGCATTTTGCGCACCAAGTTCTCGTCAGTTTTACCGCCGCTGGTGTCAGCACCGCCGTCCACTGTTTTAGCACCCAGACAGCCGGTGACGATGACTTTACCGTTGATGGCCAGCGCCTCTCCAATAGTGTCTAGACTTTCTTTGACAGCATCGTCAATAAAACCGCAGGTGTTGACGATGACGAGGTCAGCGCCTTCAAAAGTTTTTGAGGTCTGGTAGCCCTCAGCGTTCAATTGCGTGAGGATCAGCTCTGAATCGGTCAGCGCCTTGGGGCAGCCCAGGCTGACAAAGCCGACGCGTGGGGCCGGCTTGTGGAGAGTGGGGGAAGTGGGAGTGGGTGGGGAAATAACTGCGCTCATAGCTCTATTGTCTCAGAGCCAACTCTTTTATCTTTTCAAACCAAACGCGCTCAACATCTGTTCGCTCTGCTTTTGCATCTGCTCCTGCATTTGCGTGAAAGCGCTTTTGGAC
>JAYTPK010000059.1:0-6234 GCA_043747295.1 Polaromonas sp.
CCTGCTGCTAGCCCCCCCCACGGCCCCACCCACAGCCCCACCCACAGCCCCACCCACAGCCCCACCACCAGCCAGCCAACTAGCGCCTCAACTACCGCCTTGCCCGAGCAAATCGAAATCTGGTGGCTACCACACACCAACCCTGCTGCGCCAGCCCTGTTGTACTACCACGGCACCTTTCGCAACCTGTACCAAAATCTGAACAAAATTAACGCCCTGCGCGACGCAGGCTTTGCCGTACTGGCGGTGGACTATCGCGGCTGGGGCCGCAGCACGGCTATCGTGCCATCGGAGCAAACTATTTTGCAAGACGCGCAGCTAGCGTGGGATGAATTAAAACGCAAACAACCCAACCCCACGCAGCGCGTGATCTACGGCCACTCGATGGGCAGCGGCGTGGCGGTGGACATAGCCAGCCGCCTAAAAGCACCTGCTGATTACGCCGCCATCGTCTTGGAATCTGCCTTCACCACCTTTCCCGACATTGCCGCCGAAGCCAATTTTTTAGGGCGCTTGGCCAGCGGTTTTAACAACGAACGATTTGCCTCTATCGACAAAATAGCCAAAGTGCAAGCGCCGCTGCTGATGATGCACGGCAGATTAGACACCACCGTACCTCTAGTCTTAGGGCAAAAATTATTTGCTGCAGCCAATACGCCTAAAGAGTGGTTCACCGTGGAAGGTGGCGGCCACAGTGACCTGCACCAAGTGGGCGCGGCACATTACCAAAATACCGTTATTAATTTTAAAAATAAGTATGTTTTAGGCCGATAGTCCAAGTATTTATTGATCAGACAGCTATTAAATTTGTAGCGTAGTGTGCGGCATACGCAAAACAAAATTAACTTGCTCAAGTGCTTTAAGTAAACCACTGCCAATCGATGCGAAGCTGCACTTGTGTATTGTGCTTAGTGTAAGTTCAGTATCAAAACAGTTGTGATCTCAAAATTTACCAGTACAACTATGTTTAATTAAAAGCGTTTTTATTTTGATAAAAAAGAAGCATGCGTTACAAATACTGAAGATATCCCATCTTTAAGCAATACCAAAGTTAACTTTGTGCGCGGAACATCGTATTTCAAAACACCTCATAACTCCTTGCGCAATTAAGTCATAGTCCGGGCTTGGGAGTTTTTCAAAGCGGTATCTCACCAGCGCAGATCACAAGGCTGGGCGATTGTCTAAAACTACAGAGGATAAAGAATGGAATTTGAATTTACCCGCATGGCCGTACTGTTTGTGCACCTGATTGCTTGTTGCGTTGCGATTGGTATGGTGTTAACCAGCGACATTGCGATGGTTAAACAATTGGTGGTGGCCGACCCCAACAACCGACTTGACCCTGAGCATTTGTCACAGCTGCAAAAAACGGTATCTGCTGCCCTATGGATGCTGTGGATGACAGGCGTGGTGTTAGTGTCCTTAGATGTCTACTTAAAGGGCTGGAACTATCTTTCTAACCCCAAATTACAGTCTAAGGTAGCGATAGTTATGTTGCTTACACTCAACGGTTTTGCGCTGCATAAATATGTGCTGCCGCTGATGCAAAAAGCGGGCTCACTGCTCCATCTGTCGTTTAGCCAACGCGTATTGACTTTGTTTTCTGGCGCAGTTTCAGGGGTGTCATGGCTCTATGCCGCCATGCTGGGTATAGGCCGTCCGCTCAACTTCAAATATTCACTGCTTGAAATATTAGCCGCCTACCCTGTGTTGATTGCGGGCGGTTTCGTAGCCATGCTAGTGCTGACGGCTTGGGCCCAATACCAAGCCAGCGGCGAGGCCAGAGCATTCGAAGGCACTAAGGTGATGTGGGCCTAAAAAGCAAATGAACTGCCATAGTTTGTAACCCACACATAGCATACCTGCACCCCTGCGCTCCCGCACCGATGAAAATACTCTAACGCATTCGCTCTACTTACTTGTCTGCTTTGTCCAGCTTACCCCAATAGGTCAGCACGTTATTTTTAACAGCCGGGCTTAGCTCTGCAAAGTTGTCTGAAAGTTTAGAACTTGCGTAATCATCAGCCCTGTACGCGGCAATGGTGTAGATTTTGTCAGCTTGGGAGAACAGCAGGTGAATCGACTGCTGTTTTAATTCGTTATCATTAAGAGCATAAATAAACAAAGCATCTACGCTTTTGTTTTTATCTGCATCGGTAAATGCCTTGCGATTATTGGTCACCGAGATAATGCCGTCGTGCCGCATTTCAGTCGACGCATTCAACTTCCACTGGCCGCTCATTTTGGTAAAGCGCTGAAAGTACATCACATCGGGCTTGGCAAACTTTTCTACCTTAGAAAAGATAAACACATTCTCTTCATTACCCGGCGAGCTGGCCTCGTCTACCTGCACTATGCGGCTGCCTTTGTAGGCAAACACCTCTTGTGTGTAACTAGCGGGGTTTCTGGTCACTGTAGACACTTGGGCTACGGCGCTGGTGCAGGCTATCAGCAGGGTGAGCAGTAGTTTTTTCATTACTGGATTTTAGTTAGATTTTTTGGACTTCCCTGCAGCAATCAATGGGGTCCTTGTTTAGCTTAGACGGGCGATGAGAACGTATCGCTGCAAAAAAATCTCCGCGAACATGCGGCTCGGATTTTTAATGATCTGTAGATGGTTAGCCGCGCCTCGCTACAATTTTTTCATCGATACGCTCACACCGCTCACCCTGTTCGATGTGGTAGTTTTAAGACACGCTATCTTTATTAGGTCGCGGTGTTTCAGGGTCTGATCAAGCGCTGAGTCAGGAGCGTTTGCATATCGCGCCGCCCATCCACGATCAAATAGACATAGACCTTGGCACCTAGCACTCTGTAAATAACGCGGTAGGGTTTGAAATACACCTCCCGATAATCTTTGATCCCCACATCACGTAGCTCTTTGGTCACTGTGCTACGCTCAGGGAATCTGCACAGCGATGCAATCAATACCTCTAGCTTGTCTAATACGCCGTCTGCTTTGATAGGTGCGTCATGCTCGGCAATGTAATCGTAGAGGTCTTGTAAGTCAGTTTTAGCGTCATCCGTGAGCGACACCGCATACTGCTTCATGCGGTCGCCTTATTACGACGACGCACTTCGGCAAAAGCTTTAGCTACTGCTGTTACCTCCCCTTTTTCAATCTGTGCATTACCCAGCGCCAAAATCTTCAGCAAAGCCATCGTTTCCTGGTTTTTCTCAAACGAAGCCATATCTTGCAGAACCGCTGCTGCTTCCCCATTTTGCGTAATCACCAAAGGTCGCCGGTCAATCGCCAAATCACGGAGCACTTGGGCTGCGTTGGCTTTGAGGTAGGAGATAGGTTGGATGTGAGTGGTGTGTTGCATGGACTAAATATAGTCTTTATTTAGTCTGACTGCAAGCCTGGTAAAAGATTTAAATGCGATCGGACCCAATTTGTTCGAGCATAATTTGTACCAGACATTTTTAACCGGAGACGAGCATGAATGAACTGATTGATTTTGCAGAAAAAGCAGGAATGGAAAACATTAAATTCCGACTGCAAAATTCCGAAACTCTGGCAAAAGACGCGGCGTCAACGTTGACGATATTATTAGCAGGTATAGGTGGGGCTATGGCTTACGCTGCGAAAATTTTTGAAGAATCACCCTCAAAGGCTAGTGAGATTGGTGCTTTTTGGTTCTGTATCTGGCTGATCGCTACAGCTATGTTTCTAGTTATCAACTGCATACTTAGCACTGAGATGCAGGCACCTACAAATCAACCAATGAACCTGTATCTAAAAGAGTACTCTTTAGATGCCGTACGTATTGTTGAGCTGCGCAATCTAGAAGAAAGAATCAAACTTACTATATCCAAAAATCATCGAATCGCTGTCTGGCTTGACCGTGTACGCATATCTATTATCCTAAGCCCAGTCGTTTTCTTTGTTGTTACCGCAACGGTCTTGGCGGTACGTTAGCTTGATCCCTCCGCTCAGGAGTAGGTTGCGGAATAGTTGGCTCATTTGGTAGTGACATCTGAATTTCTCGCTGTATTGTTTATGACGCTAGTTATGCAAGTGTAGCGAAAACTCACGTTATCACCAGCTTCCCCCGCAGCGAATACCCCAAGCGCTCTGTCACTTCAATATCCATCATCTGCCCCACCATGCGCATCGCCTGCGGGCTGGCGGGAAAGTTGACTACGCGGTTGCATTCGGTGCGGCCCATTAGCTCGGGGGCGGTGTCGGTGCTGCGGCGGGATTTGCCTTCTACCAAGATGCGGGTGGTGGTGCCCACTAGCTCATTACTGATGCGGTCGGTACTGTCGTCGATCACTTTTTGCAGGTGCTGCAGGCGTTTGAGTTTCACATCATGTGGAGTGTCGTCGTGCAGGTTGGCGGCGGGCGTGCCGGGGCGTGGGCTGTAGATGAAGCTGAAGCTGTTGTCGTAGCCTACATCGTCAATCAGCTTCATCATTTTGTTGAAGTCATCTTCTGTCTCGCCGGGAAAGTCGACGATAAAGTCGCTGCTCATGCGCATGCCGGGGCGGATGGCGCGTAGCTTTCGGATGGTGCTTTTGTACTCTAGTGACGTGTAGCCGCGCTTCATGGCAGCCAAAATTTTGTCGCTGCCGTGCTGCACGGGCAGGTGCAGGTGGTTGACCAGCTGGGGCACTTTGTCGTACACGTCGATCAGGGCTTGGGTAAATTCGTTGGGGTGGCTGGTGGTGTAGCGGATGCGCTCGATGCCGGGGATGTCGGCAACGTATTCGATCAGGGTGGCAAAGTCGCAAATCTCACTGGTGTTGCCCATCACACCACGGTAAGCATTGACGTTTTGGCCCAAGAGAGAAATTTCTTTTACGCCTTGGTCTACCAAACCGGCCACTTCGACCAGCACGTCTTCTAACGGGCGGTTGACCTCTTCGCCACGGGTGTAGGGCACCACGCAGTAGCTGCAATATTTGCTGCAGCCTTCCATGATGCTCACATACGCGCTGGCACCTTCTACGCGGGCCAGCGGCATATTGTCGAATTTTTCAATTTCGGGAAAACTGATGTCTACCTGCGGGCGCTTTTCGCGGTCACGCTTGGCCAATAGCTCAGGCAGGCGGTGCAGGGTTTGGGGGCCAAACACCACGTCGACATACGGGGCGCGGGCGATGATGGCCGCGCCCTCTTGGCTGGCCACGCAGCCACCTACGCCGATTTTGACGCCCTTCTTTTTCAGGTGTTTGACACGACCCAGGTCGCTAAACACTTTTTCTTGCGCCTTCTCGCGCACCGAGCAGGTGTTGAACAAAATCAGGTCGGCTTCTTCTATGTTTTGGGTTTTTTCGTAGCCTTCGGCTGCGTGCAGCACGTCGCTCATTTTGTCCGAGTCGTACTCGTTCATTTGGCAGCCGAAGGTTTTGATGAAGACTTTTTTGGACATGATGAAGATCTCTTGGATACTATGAATTTTGTAGCTACAAATGTAATGAATACTTGGACTACAGGCTTATTTGATAGGTAAATAGTGCTTTTAATGCACTCTATTGACTATTTTCGGGGGTGACACGCCAACTGCAGTCAGTTATGCGGCTAAAAGCAGCTGGTGAGGAAGTACGGCTCGGCTGTACCCCAACTAGTGCATGTAGCCCACTGTGTGCACTTACTGCTTGTAAATTACTGCTTGTAAATTACTGTTTGTATTTAGGCAACTGGTTAAACGGCGTCTTACCGTCGTCGGTTTTAGGCTTATCGCCCTCAGAGCCGAATACAAAATTACGCTCAGGCGTAGCGGTTTTGATCTTTTGCTGCGCTTCTAGTTCGGTCAGTACCCACACTTGGTGGATATTGCCAAAGGTATCGCGCGTAAAGTTCACCACATAGCGCTGTCCGGCCATGGCGCCCGACATGACCAGCATGTTGTTAGGCCCCCGTATGCGTGCGCCGGGCGACATGCGCGCCGCCTGCCCGTCCATGATGACCTCTGCACCCTGCACCACTTCTAGCGTGCCGCGCATCGCATTGGGAGGAAAAGACCTGCCTTTATTGGGATCGACTATGCTGGTCTCAGGCGCGCTTAGCACCACACCGCTTTCTTGCTGGGCTTGGGCGGGGCTGCAAATTAGGCTTAAAAGCACTAAAAAGGTGCCAAATAGGCCTGTAGTCCAAATATTTATTGGTTGAGTAGCTATAATATTAATAGCATTTGATCTGCTTGGAGATCGATCAGGTAAGGGTGCTGTGCAGCGGTTCATGGTGTGCATCCAGAGGCTGTGGGTGAATAAAAGGGCATAAAAAAA
>JAYTPK010000060.1:0-4147 GCA_043747295.1 Polaromonas sp.
CACAGCTTGGAACAAAGCCGCCGCCAATGAATACGGTTTTTACTCGAATGTGAACCCCACGGTAGACCACCCACGCTGGAGCCAAGCGACCGAGCGCCGTATTGGCGAGGAGGGCGGCGTGTTTGCTAAGAAGCGCAAAACCATGATGTTCAACGGCTATGAGCAGCAAGTAGCATCGTTGTACGCTGGCATGGATCTTAAAAAGTTCTTCTAAACATTGCTGCCATTGACTGCTGCTACCTACCTGTGCAATTTGTTGCGCATATTCCCATGGTGTTGAATCGCGGCCTGCTGCTTAAGCCAGCAGCTAAAGCAGTCTTGTTTGCGCTATGCCTTGTGCCATTAGCATGGCTTGCATACGGCATAGTGACCAATAACTTAGGCGCTAACCCTGCTGAGTATTTGGTGCGCTCTACAGGTGATTGGACTTTGCGATTCTTGTGCATTGTTTTATTGGTCACCCCGCTTAGGGTCATCACGTCAACACCGCAATTAGCGCGTTTTCGCCGCATGCTGGGGTTGTTTGTTTACTTTTATGTCGTGTTGCACTTGCTAAGTTACTCGTGGTTTGACATGAGTTTTGATGTGGGCGACATTGTTAAAGACATCATTAAGCGCCCATTTATTTTGGTGGGTTTCTCGGCTTTTTTGTTGCTTACGCCTTTAGCTGCTACCTCGTTTAACCGCGCTATCAAGGCTTTAGGTGCAAAGCGGTGGCAGCTTTTGCACAAGCTGGTGTATGTAGTTGCAGGTTTGGGTATATTGCACTTTTTCTGGATGCGCTCTGGCAAAAACAACTTTACCGAGGTGTTTATTTACGCTGCTATCTTGTCGGTATTGCTGGGTTGGCGTGTTGTGCAGTTTTTGAATAAAAAGCGGGTTCATAAATCACGTTAGAGCGATTTACCAAAGAAAAGCGCTTGTAGTTCAAGTATTTATTACTTAAGTCGCTACAAAATAAATAGCAATTACGTAAAATTACAGTAAATTTTCATACTGCATTTGATCAGCATACGTCTCACGACGACGAATCATATGTGCACTGGTGCCGTCTACCAACACCTCGGCTGCGCGACCACGAGTGTTGTAGTTGCTAGCCATCGACATACAGTAAGCACCAGCTGATAGCACGGCCACCAAGTCGCCTTGCTGCACGTTCAAATCGCGGTCATGGCCTAGCCAATCACCACTTTCGCACACGGGGCCTACGACTTCGTAGCAGGTGGTAGGGCCGCTGCGAGGTGCAACGGCTACGATGCCATGGTGTGCTTGGTACATTGCAGGGCGTGGCAGATCGTTCATGGCAGCATCAACGATGCAAAAATTCTTTTGCTCACCCGGTTTGAGATACAGCACTTCGCTCAGGCACACGCCCGCGTTGCCCACTAGCGAGCGGCCCGGCTCAATCATGAGTTGTTTATTGCCGTAGCCGCGCGCATCAATCTTAGCCAGCAGTTGCTTCCACAGCGCATCAGCTGCAGGCGGTGTGTCGCCCGCATAGTCGATGCCCAAGCCGCCACCAAAATCAATGTGGTGGATGGGCACACCAGCGGCTTGTATGGCTTGCACCAAGTCAAGTACGCGGTCCATAGCGTCTAAATAGGGCTCTACGGTAGTAATTTGCGAGCCAATATGGCAATCAATACCTACAACTTTCAATCCTTTGAGAGAAGCTGCATGTATATACACAGGCACCGTGCGCTCATGGGCTATGCCAAATTTATTGCCCTTTAGGCCAGTAGAAATATAGGGGTGGGTTTTCGGGTCAACGTTGGGATTCACGCGGATGCTGACGGGTGCAATTTTCCCCATTGACAGGGCTACTTCGCTTAGCACCTCTAGCTCAGACTCACTCTCTACGTTAAAGCAGGCGATACCTACTTCTAAGGCGCGGCGCATTTCAAGGCGTGTTTTACCTACGCCTGAAAAAATAATTTTCGCTGGTGTGGCACCTGCTGCCAGCACGCGGTCCAGCTCGCCACCTGAGACAATATCAAAACCGCAACCTGCTTGGGCAAATACTTGGATCACTGCCAGTGATGAGTTGGCTTTCATGCCATAACAAATCAAGGCATTGCGCCCCGCAAAGCCGCGCTGGTAGGCCGCCAAAGCGTGGAGCATGGAGGCCTTAGAGTAAACAAACAGCGGTGTGCCGTGTTGTTGGGCCAAAGCTGCTGCGGCTACGCTTTCAATATGCAGTTGCTGATTTTGGTAGGCTACAAAGGGTTGGCCTGGAAGTGCTTGTGTCATATAAAAATTACGGTGCAGCAGATGCTGGTGCTGCCGGTGGTGTGATGGTTGCAGTGCCTGCATTGGCGCTACTAGGAATCGGAGAAACGGTTTGCGGTAACGTAGCGCGGTTGCGTGCGGCAGGGTCAGTGGGCAGGTAAAGACCGCCTTTTTGGCCGCAGCCAGTCATTAAACCGGCAGCAGATATGCCCATAGCAAGCACTAGTAAACTTGTCCGCTTGATGCGACTTTGGTTTAGTCTGCCTACAATAGTGTTGTTGATTTCCATACCTTGATTGTAATTGTGCTGCTATGACCGATTTAGAATATTCTGACCATGCCGAGGCGTTGCTGCGCAATGTAGAAGCTGATTGCGACCGCATCAATGACGAAACTGATGCTGACATTGATAATCAACGCGTAGGAGGCATGATCACCTTAACGTTTGCCAACCGCAGCCAAATTATCATCAACTTGCAAAAACCCTTACATGAGGTCTGGATGGCGGCCCGCGCAGGTGGGTTTCACTACAAATACGACGGGACTTGGCGCAATACCCGCGATCAGTCTGAGTTTTTTGCTGATTTAAGCCGTTATGCGAGCGATCAATCGATGCAGACTTTGAGTTTTAGCCAAGCATAGCTGCTAGACCCCTTTATAACTTAGCCTTTAAACAAATCTAAGATACTTTTCTTTTCCTCAGGGGCTGAGGGTTGCTGGTCTGGCGTGCCTTCAGTGGGTGGTGCCGCAGCAGGTCTGTCCTCTAAGCCTAGGCTGCGCACACCTGCACCAAAGCCATATTCCTCGTAATACCATTCACCGCCAATGCTGATAACGCCCTCTGGCAACTTGGGCTCCACCACGGGCACGCCTTTTAACGCGGTTTCCATATAAGTAATCCACACAGGTAAGCTCAAGCCGCCGCCAGACTCTCTGTCGCCTAGCTTGCGCGGCGTGTCGTAACCTATCCAAGTGACTGCAGCTACGGTGTGTTGATAGCCTGCAAACCATGCATCGATAGAATCGTTAGTGGTACCTGTTTTGCCGTAAATGTCGCTGCGCTTGAGCAGTTTTGACGCGCTGGCTGCCGTGCCAGATCGCGTCACCTCTTGTAGCAAGCTGCTCATGACAAACGCATTGCGTGCGTCAATGCCGCGCATGCTTTCGTTGCGCAGCGGTGGCGTAAAGTCTAAAAGCACTTTTCCTTTTTGGTCAGTGATTTTGGCCACCATCCAAGGGTTCACGCGGTAGCCACCGTTGGCAAATACTGAATAGGCTGTAGCCATTTGCATGGGAGTGACCGCACCTGCACCCAAGGCCATCGTCAAGTAGGGCGGGTGACGCTCGGCATCAAAGCCAAAGTTAGTGATCCAATCTTGCGTTTCTTTTGCGCCGACAGACTGCAAAATACGGATAGACACCATGTTTTTGGATTTGGCTAAACCACGCCGCATCGACATAGGGCCATCAAATGTACCGTCGTAGTTCTTGGGTTCCCAGGGTTGACCGCCCGTCACGCCTGCGTCAAAGAATAATGGTGAGTCGTTGATAACGGTGGCAGGTGACAAACCCTTTTCTAATGCCGCTGAGTACACAAAGGGTTTAAAGCTTGAACCTGGCTGACGCCACGCTTGGGTGACGTGGTTAAACTTATTTTTGGCGTAATCAAAGCCACCAACCAAAGCGCGCACCGAGCCATCGCGCGGATCAAGGGCAATAAATGCACCTTCAACCTCAGGCAGCTGAGTCATGTCCCATGTGCCTTTGACATTTTTACTGACCCGAATAAGTGCACCACGACGAATCTTGATAGTGGGGGCAGCTTTGTCCGATAGGCCAGATTGGGCTGCGCGCAGCCCATCACCTGATACCTCTACCACTTCACCGTTTTGGCGCAAAGCCGTGACTTTGCGTGAAT
>JAYTPK010000061.1:0-1959 GCA_043747295.1 Polaromonas sp.
ACACCGCGCCCACCGCAACAGCCAACACTAGCAAAGTAGCCAAAATCCAAACTGATTTTTTAATCCACCGCATGGTGTGCCTCCTAATTTTATGGGCTCATTATGCAAGAGCTCAGACGCTCGGTAGTAACCCGTAAGACTAATGTAAAATTTGCATCAATGTTCACAGTTTGCATCACAATTGCTTACTAAGTGCTTGATTTATATGTTGTTAATTGTGAACTAATTGCCATTTTTTACGTATTTTTCTTGCACTTAATCATCGCTAGCTCTATCGTAGAGGGATGAATTCGACACAAAGGCAAGGTTAGCTATGCGGTGGGTAAAGACAACCATTTCAAGTGTTTGGGGCATGATGGGCTTGCAGCCCATTCCCAATGAAGACGAGCTGCACGACCGAACGGAGCAGATCCGTGAGTCCATGCTCGACATATTGGGCGAAGCTGGTGCTGCGCTGCGCCCTGTAGTGCGCAGGCGCATTCAATACGCGCCAGATTTAGAGGCACTGTGGTACCTGCGCAGCGACTGGATGTCTACCGTGGCAGCCACCCAAGGCGAAGTAGCCGCCGCAGCCCACGTGCGCCGCTTAAACATCAGTTTTCAGGGCTTGCTGCCCGACGGCTTGGCCTCACGGCCCAGCACGCTTTCCCAGTAATTACCTCAATAAGTATTTCAGTCATTACATCAATAACTTCACAAGTTTCAGTATGCGTTTTTAGTAGTTGCTTGATTTAATTTATGCCAGCTTTTGCTGGCATTTTTTTGCCCGCAATTTAATCTAGCCACGTCGTAAAGTCTTGTACGCCCACCCGCGAGGTGGCAAAGGTGTTGATCAAAGCGCCCTCGTCTGCATAGCCCAGCGACATACCGCACACCAGCATTTCGTTGTCTGCAGCACCAATATGCGGCAGAATAATTTTGGCAAAACCGTTCCACGCTGCTTGTGGGCAGGTGTGCAGGCCGCGCGCACGGGCCGCCAGCATGATGTTTTGCAAAAACATGCCGTAGTCCAGCAGGCTGCCGCGCCCCATCACTTTGTCGATGGTAAACATCAATCCCACGGGTGCATCAAACAACTTAAAGTTGCGTTGATGTTGGGCATGCATACCCGCCTTGTCGCCCTTGCCCAAGCCCAGCACACCATACAGGCCAAAACCACATTCGCGGCGGCGGTCAATGTAAGGTGACACCCACTTTTCGGGGTAATAGTCATACGCCTCGGTGTATTGCGCGGCCAGCGTAGGGTCGGCGGTGATGGCGTCGTGCGCAGCGCATACTTTGCTGACCAAACCATCACGGCTAGCGCCCTGAAGTACATACACCTTCCACGGCTGGGTGTTGGTGCCACTGGGCGCGCGTGAGGCGACTTCTAACAAGTTTTGCAGCATGTCTTTAGGCACAGCCTTAGGCAAAAACGCCCGGTTGCTATGGCGGCTAAGCATGGCTGCGTCAACGCTGGCGCGGTCGGCCACTGTAGTGCTGGCTTGGGGGGTGGGTAGCAGGTCAGTCAATTTCAAAACAAAAATCTCCAAAATAAAAGTAGGGTGAGTGTTGGCCAAGGCGCGTTGGCTTAAGGGTGCAGTCCTAAATGCTATGGACCATTAGCGCGTGTAGCGCAGCTTTTAAATTGTCGGGCAAAGGCACGCTTTTGCGGGTCACGCGGTCGACAATCACATGCACAAAATGCCCTGCAGCGTTAGACACTGGCGCGTCATCTGCAAATATGCCCACCTCATAGCGCACACTGCTGCGCCCTAGGTGCGCCACCCGCAGCCCGGCTGTAATGGCCTGCGGGAAAGCCACCGGTGCAAAAAAATCACACTGCGTTTGCACCACCAGTCCTATCGTGCTGCCATGGTGCATGTCTAGCACGCCCTGCTCTATCAAATAGCCGTTAACTGCGGTGTCAAACCAGCTGTAATACACCACATTGTTCACATGGCCATACACATCGTTGTC
>JAYTPK010000062.1:0-54548 GCA_043747295.1 Polaromonas sp.
AGGCGAATGCGCTCTAGTGTTTTGCCCAGGTCTTGCAGGTTCTCGGCGCGTAGCTCGGCCAGCAAGTCCCAGCGGCCGTTGGTGTCGTGCAATATGGCCACACCCGGCTCGCCCAGCAGGCTGGCTATCACCGCGCGGGTCTGGTTGCCTTCTACTGCAATGCTCATCCAGGCTTTGATCTCATTGCGCTGCACGTCGGGCCGCACGCGCACGGTGTAGCCCACGATCACGCCCGCGTCCTCCAGCTTGGTGATGCGGTTAGTCACGGTGCCGCGCGACACGGCCAGTTTGTGCGACAAATCGGCTATCGACAAGCGTGCGTTTTGGCGCAGCAGGGACAGCAGCTGGCGGTCAGTTTCATCCATATCTGCTATTTTGGCACTTTGACTTATCAAAATGCTAGTTATTTACCACATTTAGTACATTTTTAGCTATTTACCTTGATTTTCCTTCTAGCGACACTGCATGAGTACCTTTAATTAGCTCCTCAGGGGGGGGCAGGAGATCACCATGACAAACCTTCAAAACACCACCCATCAGCGCGCACAACAGCTAAAAACCCACTTTTTAAGCGCCCGCGATGTCGCAAGCCTGGTGCAACGCCTAGGCTTGCCGCACTGTCTGCAAGGTATGGCTGCGTGTATCCACCAAGATTTTTTGCGTTGGAAGCAGTTTGACAAAAGCGCCCGCGTGGCCTGCCACAGCGCCCACGGCGCGATTGAGCTGATGCCGATTGCTGACGACAAAATTTTCACCTTCAAATACGTCAACGGTCACCCCAAAAATCCACAGCACGGCCTGCCTACGGTGATGGCGTTTGGTGTGCTGGCCGATGTGGCCACTGGCATGCCGCTGCTCGTCAGCGAGCTGACGCTGACCACCGCCATCCGCACCGCCGCTACGTCCGTAGTAGCTGCCCGTGCGCTGGCACGCGAGGGCAGCCGCACCATGGCGCTGATTGGCAATGGCGCACAAGCCGAGTTTCAGGCGCTGGCGTTTCACCACCTGCTGGGCATTGACACGCTGCATGTGTACGACACTGATCTGCAGGCTACTGACAAGCTCATGCGCAACCTGCAAGCCAGCCCTGATGCCAAAGGCCTGCGCGTCATTGCCTACGACAGTACGCGCGAGGCGGTGCGCGGGGTAGACATCATCACCACCATTACGGCCGACAAAACCAATGCCGCCATCATCACCCCCGACATGATCGAGCCGGGCATGCATATCAACGCCGTGGGCGGCGACTGCCCCGGCAAAACCGAAATCCACCCCGACGTGCTGCGCATGGCCAGCGTGTTTGTAGAGTTTGAACCGCAAACCCGCATCGAAGGCGACTTGCAGCAAATGCCTGCGGACTTTGCAGTCACTGCGCTGTGGCACGTTTTGGCAGGCACCCTGGTGGGGCGCGCTAGTGATGCACAGGTCACCATGTTTGATTCGGTGGGTTTTGCCATAGAAGATTTTTCTGCGCTGCGGTTTATCAACCAAGCAGCAAGTGCGCTCAAACTGGGGCACGACATCGATTTAATTGCGCAGCTTGACAACCCCAAAAACCTGTATCAATTGCTTAAACCTGCTGCATCCAACACACTGAACGTCACCCGCGCTGCTACAGTGGCGGCATGACACACACCACCACCTTCAACACTGTTAGCCTGATTGGCGTGCCCACCGACATTGGCGCGGGCACGCGCGGGGCCAGCATGGGGCCAGAGGCGCTGCGCGTGGCGGGTATTGCGGGCGCGATTGCGCAGTTTGGCCTGACCGTCAAAGACTGCGGCAACTTAAGCGGCCCGGCTAACCCGTGGCTGCCTGCAGTAGATGGGTTTAGGCATTTGCACGAAGTTGTAGAGTGGAACCGCCTGCTGCACGATGCCATGTTGGGCCAATTGCAAGCCGGCCACTTGCCTGTGATGTTGGGCGGTGACCATTGCTTAGGTATTGGATCGATCAGCGCCGTGGCCAAGCATTGCAAAGCGGTGGGCAAAAAACTGCGCGTGCTGTGGTTTGACGCGCATGCTGACTTCAACACCGCCACCCTCACCCCCAGCGGCAACATCCACGGCATGCCCGTGGCCTGTCTGTGTGGCCAAGGCCCGCGCGAGTTGGTAGAGATTGGTGGTTTCTCACACGATGCACCCGCACTTAAAGCCAAAGAGCTGCGCCAAATCGGTATTCGCAGTGTGGACGCAGGCGAGAAAAAGCTAGTGCATGACATGGGCATTGAAGTGTTTGACATGCGCTACATCGACGAGATGGGCATGCGCAGCGCGATGGAACTGGCGCTGGCGCTGGTAGACAAAAACACGCATTTGCACATCAGCCTAGACGTAGACTTTTTAGACCCCGACATCGCACCCGGCGTAGGCACCACCGTTCGCGGCGGGCCTACCTACCGCGAGGCGCAGCTATGCATGGAGATGATTGCCGACACCGGCCGCTTATCGTCACTGGACATTGTGGAGCTCAACCCGGCCTTTGATATTCGCAACCGCACCGCCGAGCTGGCAGTGGATCTGGTGGAGAGCTTATTTGGCAAGAGCACCTTGATGCGGGGTTAACACGTGTGATTAAAATGTTACATCAGTTACTTTAATTTGAAGTAAGCATGCCCAGCTGGTTTAAATCAACGTTTAATCATTACTGGGCATATATTTTGCATGTCTTTCCACAAAACTTACATGCTGCACATCCCATTGCTATTATTTCACCGAGTAACTAGTATGGACATGCCTAGGCCCTTGTGCAACCGTCATTGCCAAGTAGCAAGACACTAAAGCAATTTTCTATCATCATTTCAGGAGTTATCAATGAAACGAATGCACCACTGGCTCATGGGCCTAGCCGCTGTCACGGCCTTGACCTTAAGCTTCACCCCCGCCCACGCGCGTGATTTGGAATCCATTAAAAAGGCAGGCACATTGCAGCTGGCCACTGAGGGTGCGTTTGCACCATTTAATTATTTCTTAGGTACTAAGCTGACTGGTTACGAAATTGACGTAGCAGAGGCAGTGGCTAAAAAAATGGGGCTACAAATTGAGTGGAAAGCATTAGCATTCGATGCTTTGATTTCCGCCGTTCGCCAAGACCGCTTTGACGCTGCCATTGCATCACATGGCTACACCGATGAACGCGCAAAGTCAGTCGACTTCACCTCGCCACACTATTGCTCAGGCGGCCAAGTGGTGGCGCGCAGCGGTGGGCCTAAAACCGTGGCAGATTTGAAAGACAAGGTTGTGGTCGTGCAATTGGCTACCACCTACTCTGACGCGGTAACCAAGCTGCCTGGTCTCAAAGAAGTTAAAACTCTGCCAAAAGACACCGATGCACTGTCAGCCCTCATGGGACAGCGCGCCGATGCGTGGGTAACCGACAAATTCGTGGCCAAAAACTCGGCCACCAAACTTGGCGGCAACAAGCTGCAACTGGGAGAAATGGTGTTCACAGAAAAAATCTCTTTCATCCTGAAAAAAGGCAACCCAGAACTGAAGGCAGCGATGTCTGAAGCGGTAGATGCGCTCAAAGCGGACGGCACCATGGCCAGCATTTCCAAGCGCTGGTTTGACGAAGATATTTCGGCCTGCAAGTAATCCACTTTAGCGGTTTTGATATCCCAAGCAAAGCTCAAGCCAAGATCAACCCATGAACGCCCCTGTCACGCAAACCTTCAGCTGGCTTGAAAAGCTGTCTGTACAAAAGCGTACGGGTGTTCAAATGGGCTTGTCTATCTTGGGCCTGTTTGTTTTCTTGTGGGCATTGGCGGCACTACTTGCGCCATTACCTAATCCGATTGGCGCGGCGGCAACGCAATTTGCGCAAGGCGCGCGCACTACGGTGGCGTTAACACTGATATCTGGTTTGATAGGCGGCGTGTTGGGGGTAGCTTTGGGCTTGGGCAAGATGTCAAGCATCAAAGCTTTTCGTTGGCCCAGTGAACTTGTGGTCTGGTTAATTCGCGGTACGCCGTTGTTAACGCAGATTTTATTTTTTTACTTGGCCTTACCGGCTATGGCACCGCAATTGCAGCTCAACGAGTTTTGGACTGCCGTAGTGGCTTTGTCGATCAACGTAGCCGCTTACAACGCTGAGGTCTTTCGGGCTGGTGTTCTGGCTATTCCGCGTGGCCAAAAATTGGCTGCACAAGCCATGGGGTTTAGTCCAGTGCAGGCCTTTATCTATGTTGTTCTACCGCAAGCCACGCGTGTCAGCTTGCCAGCGCTGGCCAATAACATTGTTGCCCTATTGAAAGACTCTTCATTGGCCTACGCTATCGGCGTCGTTGAAATCAACATGATTGCCCAGCGCGTGCAGGCAGAGAGCTTTCAGCCCATACCCGTGTTCATTGCCACGGGGCTCATTTACTTGATATTAACTACCGCATTAACTCAATTTTCTGGTGCCGTCGAACAACGCATGGCATCAGCGTACCACTAACTTTTATGGAGATGACTATGAAACTAAAGACCATTCCCCTCGCACTGGCCGCTGCTGGCTGGCTCATCAGCAGCAGCGCATTAGCGCAAACCAGCGAGCAGCGCATGCAGCAGCTGGAGTCGCAAGTGCGCACCTTGATGCAACAACTTGAGGCGCTCAAAGCTGATCAAGCTAAAGCTGCCGCGCAAAAAGCTGCGCCTGCTGCACCAGCTTTGGCTGACTTGAAAAACCAAGTTGAAGCCAATCAAAAAGAGGCCGTGGTAGCTGGCGATATTCCGGGCTCTTTCCGGGTGCCCGGCAGTGAGACATCTGTCAGGGTGTACGGCTTTGCCGAGTTGTCCGCTTGGCGCGACACTAAAGCCGCTACGCAGTATGACTTTTCCTCAGCGACTGCTTTTCAACCGCTGGACGGTTCGCCAGATGCTAACCGCACAGGTAATTTCAAGATGGGGGCACGCACCTCTCGCCTCGGTGTAGAGGCCAGCACCCCCACCAAATACGGCGCACTGGGTGCCAAAGTGGAATTTGACTTTGCTACCGATCCGGGTAACACGCTGGACAGCGCGTCCGCGCAAGCGTCTCGCGAGGCCTATACCAACAGCTACCGCCCGCGTCTGCGCCACGGCTATGTAACGCTGGGGCCATGGACCTTTGGGCAAACTTGGTCTACCTTTATGGACCTAGACACTCTGCCTGAGACCTTGGACTTCAACGGCCTACCAGCTTCTCCGTTCGTGCGCCAGCCAATGATCCGCTACGCCTATGCCACGCCAGATTACGGCACTTTTACTGCAGCATTGGAAAACCCAGTATCTTTTGTCACTAGCGCCGGCACACCACTAGCCGCCAACTTTGACAAGCGCCCTGATGCGATCTTTCGCTATGACAAGTCACATGACTGGGGTAGCTGGAACCTGCGCTTGCTTAACACCGAGTACCGCATTGACGATGGCGCCGGTTTGAGCGCCAAACGCAACGGCTACGGCTTTGGCGTGGGTGCCACGATCAAGAGCCGTGGAGACGACTTCTTTACTATTCAATACACCGACGGCAATGGCTTAGGTCGCTACAACATTTCTTTTGCTGATGCCGCCATTTATGATGCTGCTAGCAACAAAATTCTGTTCGAAAAAGCGCGCGGTATTGTGCTGGGATACCAAGCCAAGTTCAGCGACACGCTGCGTGCCAACGTGTCCTACGCTATACAAACAGCGCAGAGCAACGACTTTGCCGCCATTGTTGCTAACAACCGTAAGATCACCCAAGGCCACATCAACGCGATCTGGACGCCGGTGAAAAACTTTGACCTTGGCGCTGAATATTTGTGGGGTACGCGCGAAACCTTTGGCGGTACTTCCGGCAAGCTGAGCCGCGTGATGGGTTCTGCAAAGTACAGCTTCTAATCTGGCGGGTGTGCTTGGCAGCCATGGGGTTGCCAAGCACTAGTTTTTTAAAGGCAACACATCGCGTATTGATCGAATGAACCACGATTTCGCGTCCGCCCTCATCCTGCTGCTGTTGGTTCTTGACCCCTTGGGTGGTTTACCCATCTTCATTTCCGTACTCAAAGATGTTGCGCCTGAGCGCAGGCGCTGGGTTGCAATACGTGAGTCAGCTATTGCCATGGCCATGCTCATGATTTTCATGGTCATGGGCCATCAGATCTTGCATTTGATGCGTTTGTCTGAACGTTCGCTGGAAGTAGCGGGTGGCGTGATCTTGTTAATGGTCGCTATTCGCATGATTTTTTTAAATCCAAGCGAAACCAAATCTGAAGAAGGGCCACGACGAGAGCCCTTCATTTTCCCGCTGGCGATCCCCTTGATGGCGGGACCGTCTGCCTTGGCAACCGTATTGTTGCTAGCATCGCGCCAACCCGATCGGCTATGGCAGTGGACAGGCGCACTGGTGTGCGCAGTTTTAATCTGTTTAGTGGTGCTGCTGTCGGCTAGCTGGCTCAATAAAGTGCTGGGTGAATCTGTCTTAGCCGCTATGGAAAAGCTGATGGGATTAATTCTGACCGCCATTGCTGTAGAGATGATTCTGGCGGGTCTAAAGCACTATTTTTTTGACAAATAAAGACTCATTTAGCTATAAATTTAATAGCTGCGTGAGCAATAAATACTTGGACTACAAGCACTTTTTATTGCTAAAACTACAGTGTACGCACTGCAGCTAAGCGCCGCGACAGTTGCTGCACTAGGTCGCTTTGCATGTTGCGGTAAAGCTGGGCTTCTTCAACTTCTTTAGACAACGCAGCGCTCTCGCTAAAGCTGATGTCTCGTTGCTGCAAAAGCTCAGTCTCTTCAATCAAATCTTTACCGCCTACGGTGCGCAGGCGAAATTTAATGCGCAGGCGCAGTTGAAACTCGCGCACCTGGCCGCTGCTGGTGGTGGCCACGGTTACTTTTTCGCGCTGCTCGCTCAAAATATCTAGCACTACCTGCACACTGGCTTGCTGCTTGGTGTCAAGCAGCACTTTCACATCGTTGCCTTGTATGCCGCGCTGCAGCTCGTTGACTAAATCAGTCACTGCGGGGGTGTTAATGAGTATGCTGGTAAAGGCATAATTTTGCGCACCACGCAGCTTGAAACCGCAACCTGTTAGAGCCGCACCTAGCACCACACTGCCCAAGCCCACCGAGGCTAGGTAAGCCAAGCCTCGGCGACGATTTAAAAATGGTGAGGGGGTGTGATGGTACATAACCCAATCCTACAGCACGATGTTAACCAAGCGGCCTGGCACCACTACCACTTTTTTGGCAGCAGCACCGGCGGCTTGTTTGACAAAGGCTTCGCTGCCCAAGGCAATGGCTTCAATGGCCTCTTTAGCAGCGCCTGCAGGCACCACAATGGCACCACGCAGCTTGCCGTTGATTTGCAGCATCAGCTCGATCTCGTCTTGTAGCAAAGCACTTTCGTCTACCACTGGCCACGGCGCATCTAGCAGCTCGCCTTGCAGCTTGGCGTTGCCCATGTCTTGCCACAGTGCGTGGCTAATATGGGGCGTGGCTGGGTACAGCACGCGCAGCAAAATGCTAAAGCCTTCAGCCACTGCAGCTTGATCGCCTTCGCTCGCATCGTTTTTAAAATCTTCTAGTGCGTTAAGCAGCTTCATCGCGCCGCTGACCACGGTGTTGTACTGCATGCGCTGGTAGTCGTAGTCAATTTGTTTGAGCAAGCTGTGCACTTCCAGGCGCAAAGCCTTGGCTTGCTTACTTAAAGTGCCTAAAGTGCTTGTAGTCCTAGTATCTACTGCTCGAGCAGCTATATTTTCTGTAGCGTTTAGTTTCACGCCAAAGTTATACACACGGCGCAAAAAGCGGTAGCTGCCTTCGACTGCGGCATCGTTCCACTCTAGCGTAGCCTCAGGTGGTGCAGTAAACATCATGTACAGGCGCGAGGTGTCTGCGCCGTAACGGTCAATCAAATCTTGCGGGTCTACGCCGTTACTTTTTGACTTGCTCATGGTCGTCACGCCGCCGTAGTCCACCATCGAGCCATCGATTTTTAGCTTAGCCCCAACGATTTTGCCGCCCTCGTCATGCAGGTGCTCCACTTCGTGTGGCCAAAAATAATCGATGCCGCCTTTGGCACTTTTGCGCGAATACACATGGTTAAGCACCATGCCTTGGCACAGCAGCTTGGTAAATGGCTCGTCAAATGTCACTAGCCCCAAGTCACGCATCACCTTGGTCCAAAAGCGGGCGTACAGCAGGTGCAAAATCGCATGCTCAATGCCGCCGATGTACTGGTCCATGCCCTTGTTGGCCACAGCACCCGATGCTGCGCCACCTGCAGCACCCTCCGTTGCGCCACCCATCCAGTAGTCAGTGCCACCGGCCACCATCTTGTCGATGTTGCCAGGGTCGCAGTAGCGCATGAAATACCACGAGCTATCCACAAAGGTGTCCATCGTGTCGGTCTCACGCTTGGCCGCTTTGCCGCAAATAGGGCAGACGACTCCTGCATGAAAGCCCGCGTGCTTGTGCAGCGGATTGCCCGAGCCATCGGGCACGCAGTCTTGCGGCAGCACCACTGGCAGATCTTTCTCGGGCACGGGCACAGCGCCATGCTCGTCGCAATGGATGATCGGGATCGGCGTGCCCCAATAACGCTGGCGGCTGACACCCCAGTCGCGCAAACGCCAAGTGGTTTTTTTCTCGCCGAGGTTTTTGGCAATCAGATCGGTGGCTACCGCGTCTACGCAGGCTTTGAAATTGAGGCCGTCGTATTTGCCGGAGTGGATGCTCGCGGTATGGGTTTTGTCGGCGTACCAGTCTTGCCATTGGGTGCTTGAAAAAAACTCCGTTCGGGCTGAGCCTGTCGAAGCCTTCGCAAACCCTTCGACAGGCTCAGGGCGAACGGATGGAGTGACGACTTGCAAAATCGGCAGCTTGTATTTATTGGCAAATGCAAAATCGCGCTCATCATGCGCAGGCACGCCCATCACTGCGCCGTCTCCGTAGCTCATAAGCACATAGTTGCCCACCCACATTTCAACCTTGTCACCCGTCAAAGGATGTGTCACAAACAAGCCTGTAGATATACCTTCTTTTTCTTTGGTAGCCAACTCGGCTTCTGTCGTACCGCCCCCCTTGAGGGCTTCAATCTTTGCGGCCAATGGCGCAGACAACTCGCCCGCCCGCACCGCCAACGGATGCTCCGGTGCCACGGCCACAAAGGTTACGCCCATGATGGTGTCGGCACGGGTGGTAAAGACATACATCTTGCCGTCTTGCACCAGTTGGCCCGCTGCGTCTTTAATGTCATGCGGGAACGCAAAGCGCACGCCCTCGCTCTTGCCAATCCAGTTTTCTTGCATCAGTTTGACGCGTTCGGGCCAGCCTGGCAGGCCGTTTTGCACTTGGTCTAACAGCTCAGGCGCATATTGCGTGATGTTGAGGTAGTAGCCCGGAATCTCGCGTTTTTCTACTAGCGCACCCGTGCGCCAGCCTTTGCCGTCGATCACTTGTTCGTTAGCCAGCACGGTTTGGTCTACCGGGTCCCAGTTGACCACTTGGGTCTTGCGGTAGGCGATGCCTTTCTCCAGCATCTTCAAAAACAGCCATTGGTTCCACTTGTAATATGTCGGGTCGCAGGTGGCTACTTCGCGGCTCCAGTCAATCGCCAAGCCCATGGCCTGCATCTGCTTTTTCATGTAGGCAATGTTGTCGTACGTCCATTTAGCGGGTGGCACGCTGTTTTTCATCGCTGCGTTTTCAGCAGGCAGGCCAAACGCGTCCCAGCCCATCGGCATCAGAACGTTAAAGCCCTTCATGCGCAGCTGGCGGGCCAGCATGTCGTTGATGGTGTAGTTGCGCACATGGCCCATGTGCAGCTTGCCACTCGGGTAAGGCAGCATGGAACACGCATAGTACTTGGGCTTTAACTTGCCTTGCGCGTCTTTGGCGTGTTCGGTGACGCGGTAGGCATCGCGCGCAGTCCAGTGCGCTTGGGCCGTTTTTTCAACGGCTAAATGGTCGTAGGTAGGAGAGAAAGTTACATGCATAGCCTGTGATTTTAAGGCTTGGCATATATCGACCGAAAAGCCAGCCTCCGTTCGTAGCTGCATACCATCGTGGCCGACTAAATTTTATAGCCACGTCTGAAAATTGAGGTTTCTTCGGTTATTGTTGTAACACTGAGTACTTTAGAGTTAAAAAAGTTAAGTATTTGACATTTTTAGAGATCAACTCGGATGTATAAAAAATTAAGACGACTGGATCTTTATGAAGCGTTTCTGGTTTTTGGCAGCCACCCTCTACAGTGCGCTGAGTGCCGCACAGCAAGCCACCGTGGTGATGCCCACTATCAACATACAAGGACAGCGGCTACCTGCAACCACTGATGAATTGCCTGCTGCGATTGGCGTTTCTACACAGCTAGAGCTAGAAGACAAAGCACAACAGCCTCGCAGCCTGGACCAACTGCTGGTTGACGAAGGTGCCGCTGCCTGGGATGCGGCCAATTCGCTGGGCATTGCCAATGGGCTGAGCGTTCGCGGCTTTGTAGTGGCCAATCAAGGCGTGTCGACCCTGCAGGTAGGCCGCAATTTTTTGAACGGCCATGCTGATTTAGTATGGCGCTTTTCTCGTGACCCTGCTACGGTGTCGCGTGTTCAGCTTATCAGCGGTAGCGATGCTACTTTATTAGGTGCTGGCTCGCCTGCTGCTTCAATTTTATTCACCACCAAAGCACCTGAAGGCGTGCAGGCGCGAAAGATCAGTGTGGTGCTGGGCACCAGCGGGCTCAAGCGGGTGGTGGGCGATGCAGAGTTTCACTGGGGCCCGGTGCAAAGCCGCGCTGTCATAGCGCTTCAGCGTGATGATAAAAGCATTGAAGATGTTCAAGACGAGCGTAACGTGCTGTTGCTGTCCAACAAGCTGGCCGTTGGGGATGGGTCACTTAAATTGGATGTTGAATACCACCAAAATAAAACACCATTTCCATTTGGCACAGCCTATGCAGGGGGCAAGTTTATTTTCGATCAACCGTTTGTTGATGCCCGTGCTTTTGCTAACCGTCAGTACCACCGCCAAGCGCTGTATTTTGACTATCCGCTGGGCGAGAAGTCACAAATTAGCCTTTACTGGCAGCATGGCCACAGCACGCGCAATGAGTTGCTGTTGGGGTTTTTTGACCCGCTCAACGCGACCAAACTGCGCGGCTACTATCGCACCGTAGATGAAAACAACAGCCAGTCTGATCTGGGTGTCAAACTTGCTGGTGAGTTTAAAACCGGGGCCATTTCGCACGGCTGGGCTGCAACATGGCAGCATCTTGGGCTGGTGCGGGATTTTGTGGGCCCGCAAAATATTGGCGGCTTTACATTGGACGTGGCTAACCCGGTTTATCCCACCAATTTGCAGGCCTTGCCGCTGTCTGCGCGATTTGCGTTTGAGCGCTACCGCGAGCGTGGCATTGCACTGGCAGATGTAGCTCGCTGGGGCGACTGGGAGGCACGCTTAGCGCTGCGCCGAAGCGCATACCAACTCAGCAGTAGCACTACGCTAACAGGCCCTGTGGTACCCGTGGCAGAAGCCTCGCACACTAGCTCGTCGGTGGCACTTGGCAAACGCTTGACCGACACCCAGCGCTTATGGGTGAGCCGCACAGAGTCTTTTCTGCCCAACCGTGGCCGGTTCAGCGGCGGAGCATTTTTACCACCCAGCGTCAGCCACCAATATGAGTTGGGCTGGCAATATAAAGCGAATAAGCAGGCTTTTTCATTCGCAGTTTTCGATCTTGAACAGTCCAACTTGCCCGGTAAAAATCCGTCCGACCCCGATGAATTGGTATTGATTGGTAGCAACCGATCTAAAGGATTCGAAGCAAAAGTTGACTTCCGTGCTGCTGGCATGGAATGGCAAGGCGCGCTTACCAGACTGCAAGCCCGGGTGCAAGACAGAATCAGCGCCACACAAGGCAGTTTCTTAGTCGGTAGCCCTGATGGCTACGGCAGTTTAAAAGCAAGCCTGCCAGTAGGCACTGGCATGACCACTTGGGCGCGCTGGCAAGGCGCTACCAGCCGCCCTGGAGACGACAAAGCCAGCTTCAGATCACCCGGCTATGGCATCTTAGGCGTGGGCTTAGAGGCAGCGGCCACACCAGGCGGCACTCGTTGGGGCACTAGTATTCAAAATTTGGCTGACAAACGCTACGTGCGGTCACTGACTGGAGCAGACAACGTGTGGCAAGGACCAAGACGCAGTTTGCAGGTATGGGCTGATACAGCGTTCTAAATTTCTCTGCCCACATAAAGAATGAAGATGCCATGAGGGGCACCCTGCGTTTTCACAGCTAACGTATGCATCTCACCTGCACACCCGCTGCCTTTGCGATCTGAAGCCACGGTTTATCCGCAGTCAAAACTACCGCACCCTTAGCCCGCGCCAACGCTAGACAAGCGCGGTCGCCCAAAGACAATCCTGCAGACCTTGTTGCACTGCGCAGCCAAGCGGCATCAGCAGACTGGGCTGCGTCAAAAGCTACTATTTGCAGCTCAACTGATGTCATCACAGAGGCACACTCAGCGGGGCTCAGCCCCTTGTCTAGAAGTTTGGTGAGAACTTCAGTATGGTTTGCTGCGCTCAGCAAGCAAGGACTGGTTAATGCCTGTATCACCGCGTCAGAACCAGGCTCATCGTTAAACAGCGCCAGTAGCGCAGAGGCATCCAGCACTATTGCGGGCACCATCAAGCCCGTCTTAGCCATGAGCAGCCTCTTGCCTACGGTCAGCAATTAATTCATCCACCAGCGATGTACCTGCGGGCACATGCTGGCGCACCAGAGCTTGGGCTTGGCGGATGCGCTGCGCACGCGTAGTGATGGTTGCCTGCCCGTTAGACAGTTCCCATAAAACAACATCCCCCTCTTTAAGCCCCAAGGCTTGGCGAATTTCAGCAGGAATGACAACTCTTCCACCGTCTGACATTTTCATCTGTAACACAGATTATCTCCGTTATATTGAGATATTACTATTTTACGCCAGAAGTAGATTCGGCAGAAAAAACGTGTAATTTATGTTGTTGTCACAATATCGTTGCCGCGCTAAATTCGGTAGCAAATTGATTTAAAGCAGCTAGCGTTGGCTTGCAAAACGCAACCGATAAACGCTATGTGCGGTCGTTAAAAGGCGCAGACAATGTGTGGCAGGGGCCAAGACGTAATTTACAGATATGGGCTGATGCAGCGTTTTAACGCCCGGTGCCGCACATGCTGCGGCCCTCAGCAAGGTTGGCCGCGTTGATCAAATATGGCACAATGATGATTTTAATTTTGATGTTTTGATGACTCTAATTTTGCATCAAAGCTTCAATCAGATGAAGGAGCCCGTTATGCGCACCACCCTTACCCTAGAGCCCGACGTTGAAGGCTTAATCCGCGAGACGGTGTACCGCAGCGGCAAAACCTTTAAGCAAGCTGTTAATGATGCCGTTCGCGCTGGCCTTGCACCTACAGAAGCCAGAGCAACCCCACCGGCGCCATTTACCTTTCCCACCTATGGCCAAGGCCGGCCTTTGGTAGACGTTACCAAAGCACTGGCGCTGGCAGCTGATCTGGAAGACCAGGCCATCTTGGCCAAGCTGGCGCAGCAGCCATGAAAATCCCCGACCTGAATGTATTGATCTATGCCGCCAACACCGACAGCACCCACCACCTTAAGGCCAAGCAGTGGTTTGAAACCTGCTACAACGCCAACCAGCCCATCGGCTATGCGTGGGTAGTGTTGCTAGGATTTATTCGCCTGAGCACCCGGCGCGGCATTTTGCAAGAGCCCTTGGCCGTAGACGCCTGCCTGGCCATCATCGACACATTGCTCAACCACAGCGCCGCCAGTACCCTGCACCCCACCGAGCGACACATCGGCATAGTAGGCCGTCTGCTGCTAGGCGCAGGCACCGCAGGCAACCTGACGACCGACGCCCACTTGGCCGGATTGGCGATTGAACATGATGCAGAACTGGTTACCTTCGACCGAGACTTTGAGCGCTTTGCAGGGCTGCGATTTACGTTGTTGGGTTGATTGCAAATTTTTTCGAAAGATATGCAATCATTAGCTTTGCATAAAAGCCAAAACCCCACTTTGTCATCTAATCTCGTGCGGCTAACCCACAGCAGAGCAAACCGTAATCAAATTTACTGGAATTAAAAGCTGCCCGTAAAAGAATTATTTCCCAGAGGTGTATTTCAATAGTTCTGCAACGTCATCGTTGAAGATTTGTCCGTTTGAAGATCGGTCTTCACTGACCCACTTTACCCATCGCTTTGCATCAGGTGCATACCAAAGCGTTTGAGTTGACCGACCACTGCCGTTAAATTGGGTGTCACGGCGATTCCAAAAACCTTTGAGTACAACTTTATAAGCCTTGAAAGTGCCAGCTGGCACCGTAACATCTTCGTAGCTTTCAACAGTTGCTTTATATTCATTAAAGCCCTTTTGAGACGTACTTGTGTTGGTCCATTCAGATTCGGCAGCATATTTTTTACCTACCTCTAACGGCCATTGCAACATGCGCGAGTCTGGCGTTCTCACTGCTTGATTGGCAGAGGCAGACATGAAATTCATATCCGAGCTATAAATTTCCTCTCCGCGACCAGCAAAGACACCCTCAGCGTTTTTATTTTGACGCGTAATGATTATTTTTCCATCTTCTATTTTTTTGATCTCGTGAGAATACTCGCTGACTTTATTGCCATCGTTTTTTTGCGTGAGCTTATATTCCCACCGGTCTTTGATGTCCCAAGCTGGGCGCTCAGCTGTTTGTGCCAAACACGGCAAGGCAGCTGCAATCAACATAAAGAGTGCGATTTTTTGTTTTAGAAGTGGCATATTTGCTTTCATTTTCTTGTCTTTAAAAATATTTTTCGATGTGTAAGCATTTTGATTTTCGAATACCGAGCCTGAGCTACTGCTTCTTGTTGCCTGCAAATGCAGACTAAGCTGAGTATTTAATAAAAGCCGCATGCAGTAATGCATGCGGCTTTAACTAAGGCGTTTTGACAAATCAACAGCTTAGTTGTGCCACTCACTCGTCTGTGTAATACGCATCCGATTAATGAATGAGTTTAAAAACACTGAGCGGGTCGTTTGCGATGCGGTGCCACCAGTGGTGTTAAATGTTCTGGCTGCATCTAGCCGTTCCATCGCGTTGGTGTTGCCTACTGCCAATCGACAGCCCGCAAAAGTAGATGCGTTGCTAGCATCGAAAGTTACAGATGCTGGGCCGCTAGTCGACAACGCCTGCCGCTTTAAGTTGCGGCCATGTTCAAACTTTGATGAGACTGGATTTGTCGCAGCGTCATAGATAAATGACCCACCGCCTGCGGTACCCGGCGCTGGCAAACCTGGATTGTTAATCCACGCCACCTCTACGCTAGGTGCGACAGCTTTTGCCGGTGCTAATAAACCTGCATGGCTAGGACTTAAGTCATGCAACGCCATAGTGCGCAGCGCCTGCGGTGGCCGTACTTGCGTAGAGATTCTGTCGAACTCAGTAGATATCAAAACACCTGTAGCGCTGTACAACTGAAATTTATACACCGACCAAGGTTTAAGCGCAGCGTAATCTACCGGCAGTGTGTTTCGGTTGGTTCCATAAATAGATGTAGATGTGTTGTAAGGAAAACTAGCTCCTGTGTCTTGATAAGCACGCTCTAAACTGTATCTGTTAGTTGTAGATCCTGTGTACAAAGGGAAGGTGGTAGTCACTGTTTGCGCTAGTTGTGTGTAGCTTACGCGACCCGTGAAAGTGGTGGCGCCTACACTTGCTGTAGTTTGAGGAAACGAGAATATAACTAAACTCGCTGTTCCAGAAGGAATAACCGCGATTTGAGTCAAAACAGCAAGCCCCGGCACATTTAACGTGTATGTGTAGGTTATGGATACCGGTTGGTTATTGAAATTACTTATCGGGGACGTTGTACGAGTTGAACCTACAGGTATAGAAGCTGCAGTTACTTCGGGCGCATCGGTAGCAACCGTCGTACCAGTGCCATTTACGGTAGACACAAATACGGTAAAGGAAGTCAGCCCCACGCTAGCGTTTGTTTGTGGAAAAGTAAATGTGTAATAACTTAAAGTGCTGACAGTAGCAAAAGCGCTTTGCGTTATGGTGGCCAGACCCGGTACTGTCAGATCAAAAGTATAGGTTGTAGCTACCGGAACAGCACCTGATAATCTTACTGTGCGAGATGCACCTACGGGTAAAAGTGGGCCAGGAATCAATAGGGCTTCTGCTCCTGAAAACGTGGCGGTATACCCTTGTGCGCTGGTTGGAATAAATAGAGTCCCAGTTCCGGGTGCTACACCAGTAGAAGAGTAATAGCCCATGTATGTCGCCTCTGTAGCAATCGGCGCGTTAGCTGCGTTGTGCGCAGAATCTGTAGGGCTAATGCATGCTCCGGTAGTTGTGGCGGAGCTTATTCTCGACACCACAATACCTGCGATGGGCAGACCGGGGCCGGTGACTTTGGCGTATGCAACGCCAGAATCTTCCCAGGCGCGGGTGGTAGTGTTGAATTTTTGCGTTCCTACATACAAAGCCAATGCGCTTTCGTCGTTAGAAATGGCCGCACTGATGGTATTTGAACTGGTATTAGTGGCGGGGTTCAAATTGGTGTAGCGGTATAACCTGCTGCCAACGCTGTAGTCGTAGTTGCTTTGGCCACCATAAAACCACCAGTCGCTGCTGGTCGTATCTTTATTGGCTATGCGCGATGTTTGCGCTGCGCTATTACTGAAACCATCAAATCTGCGTAAAGAAAACGATGACTGACGATAAGATTGGTTTACAGGTTGGAACCAGCTAACGCGGACAATAGCCTTGTCGAAATCTGCTACCGTAGTAGTTGATTTCTCTTGCAGCAAAATTTCTGGCGCATCAAACTGTGCGCCCGTCATTACATCGGCTGTTTCTAAGATCCGATTGCCAAATCGGCGTCCACTGGCGTTGACGATGACTTCTTCAAAATCACGCCCTGCACTTTTAAAGTTAGGATGAACTAAGCCTGAGCAGGCATTGCCTGTGCCGCCAAAATTACGCGCGGCTTCAGCCTGCGCAAAGCAAGCCTGCATGCTGGTACGTAGCGACTCGAGGCGGTCAAAATTGAGTTCTTTTCCTGACGACAGTACCAAGGTGAAACTTGGTGACAATGGCTGCGTGCTAACGCTGCCGTCAGCAGCGTAGTTCACTGTTTTGGGGTACAAGTCGGTGCCGCCTGCGGCGTTGGTCTCGTGGCGCACTTGGTCTAGCACTTTGTCGTAGCCAGTGCCATCGGCTTTAAAGGCCGTTTTGATGGGGTCAAACGCTGCTGGGTTAGGCACGCCTGCGGCAGTTAGCGCAGCCACAAAAGTGGCCAGCACATCAGCCTTGGCTGCTGCTACTTTGGTGGGCGTAATGTCTGCGGGCGACAGTGCGCTAAGGCTGGCTGTACCAGCCACCAAGCTGGCCACTTTGTCGGTTAGTGCAGTAATGTTGATGGTAGCTATGCCACCGGCTGCAATCGCATCCTCTCGCACAGAGTTATAAATTTTGCCATTCTGCGAAACTACTTTAACCAGTAAAGGTGCTGTTAAGCCTGTGACTTTAGCAAAGTAATACCCTGTCGCATCAGTTTTAACGCGCACAGTTTTAGCTGGGCTTGATGCATCGGTAATGATGACGGTGCCGTTGTTGATGGGGCCGCCTTCACCGGCTGTGCCATCGGCGCCAGCGTCTGCAGCGCCAAAGCCACCGCCATTACTGCCCTCCACGCTGTAACTGGCAATTTGCGCGGGGTCTACCGGGCCCAGGCTGCCAGCAATGGGCAATACAGCTCCAGTGCCTCCGCCGCCGCCGCCGCAGGCTGCTAACGCTATGGAGATTGCAGCGCTAAGTAATAATTTTTTGATTTTTTTCATAATTATGTCTTTAACATTTAGTGACTAAATTTTGCAGTTTGATTAAACTAGGCGGGTTTAATGCCGTAAAGTGTCACTTGTGTCAAAACCGCAATCACTTATTTTTTCGCTTGATGTTCAGGCTAACTTCGTTAGTTGCAATGGTGTTTCTGCAGCGCTTAAGCATCACCGGGCTGGCCTGTTTTTAGATGGGCTGATAGCCGCAGCCCAGCAAAACCGGGCCTATACCAAGGCGGATTTTTTGTCTGCTTGGGCCTCGCGCGATGCGCAAGCTGTGCCAGACAGAACAGCCATCAAACGGATCGTAGAAGCTGTCAGATCTGCACTGGCGATGGTGCTACCCGATGGTGCACAGCGCGTTGAAGCTGGCCCACGTGCACTGACCACCGGGCCGTGGCACCTGGTTATTTTGCCCAACGAAGACTGGCAAGTAGCAGGCTGTCTTGAGCCTACGAACAGCCCCGAGCCCCGCTTTACTGCGCAAGCAAACCCAATGGCCTGGTGTGATGCTGCTAACGCATTGGCTGTCGCAGATGTGATGCTGGTGGGTGGGCAATACCCCGAGGCCATCAGTTTATTGCAGGCGCAAATGCAGGCACTTGATCTGAGTGATGCGGGCTGGTGTATGTGGGCGCTACGCTTGATCCGCGTGCAAAGGCGGATGGGGCAATATGCGCAGGCGAATGCGCTGCTACCGCAATTACAGCTGCGCACTGCTGCGCTGCCATGGCGTATGCGCGCCTATGTGGACAGCAAAATTGGATTGCTGTCCACACGCGCCGCGTTTGATGCTGTGCCGCTGCAAACATCTTTGAGTGTTGACTTTGAAAAACTTAGAGCGGTAGTCGACACTGCGCCTAACATTACGCTGCAATGGGAATGGTGCAACTTGCGTGCCTTGGCCTTTAGGCGGCAAATAGAGCGGCAGCTGCAAGCTGGAGCTCAGGCACACTTGGTACAGCTATTAGTAGAGGACGCAGTGCAGACTTTTGGCGCAGCTTATTTTTGGGCCAGCTTAGCCAAAGAACACTACCATTGCCAAGCTATCGCCGTCAATTTTGCGTATGCGCTGTATTGGCTAGACAGCAAAGGCCTGCACAATGGGCTGGCTGCATCGGTCAGCTGGTTTAAGCTGGCACACACACTGGTGGACAGGTTTGACCTGCCACAAGACAGCGCTTGGGACTTTTTAATGTTGGGTGACATTTACCTTAGTTCACCACAAGCCCGGGCACTGATAGACGGTGATGCTTTAGCTTGGCCCGCCCAAACCAGCCCTGCAAAAGAGGCGTTTTACAAACGTGCATTAGATTTGTCACGAAGCCACGGTGGCGCCCGCCAAGAGATCATCGCCTTGAATCAGTTGGCAGGTTTTTTGCACTCACGAAAGCTTGTTGCTGGCAGGCAGGCCGTGCGCGCAGAACGAGACGACTTAATTAGCAAACATCCTGATATTTACGATGACATGTTGAAAGACGGCTTTATCTATTTGTAAAAATACTTACAAACGTACTGCAGGCTGCTCAATCAATTCATCACACTCAAAAATGCCCGGCTTTTGCGCCAAACCTCTGCGCAGGTAACCAGTGCGCTGCTACAGCCAGCACCGCTGTCAACCCCGCCAGCAAACCAAAAGCAACCTGCAGCAAGGCTGCAACCATTGCGCAATGGGCTGGGCTTTCAATCGGCAATTGGCTGTAATCAGGCTGAATTCGACTAAGGTCGTCATAAGTATATGGGGGAAACATAATGATGCTAAGCGAAAGATGTTTTGATGATCTACAATATACATCAAAGCATCAATCAATAAAGGAGCTTGCCATGCGCACCACCCTAACCTTAGAACCCGACGTAGAAAGCTTGATTCGCGAAGCGGTGTACAGCAGTGGCAAAAGCTTTAAACAAGCGGTCAACGATGCCGTGCGCGCTGGCCTGGCACCCGCGCAGCCCAAACCCACCCAGCCCGCGCCATTTGTTTTTCCCACTTACGCTAATGGTAGGCCCCTGGTGGACATCACCAAAGCGCTGGCGCTGGCTGCAGACTTGGAAGACCAGGCCACGTTGGCCAAGTTTGCACAAAAGCCATGAAAATTCCCGACTTGAATGTGTTGATATATGCCGCCAACACAAGCAGCACGCACCACAGCCAGGCCAAGCAGTGGTTTGAAACCTGCTACAACGCTAACCAGCCCATTGGCTACGCGTGGGTGGTGTTGCTGGGCTTTATCCGCCTGAGCACCCGGCGCGGCATATTGCAAGAGCCTTTGGCTGTTGAAGCCTGTCTGGCTACCATCGACACCCTGCTCAACCACAGCGCCGCCAGCACGCTGCACCCCACCGAGCGGCATATGGGCATTGTGGGCCGGCTGCTGCTAGGCGCAGGTACTGCAGGCAACCTAACTACCGACGCCCACCTGGCCGCATTGGCCATAGAGCACGATGCAGAACTGGTCACCTTTGACCGCGACTTTGAGCGCTTTGCGGGGCTGCGTTTGAGGCTGCTGGGTTGAGGGACCTAACGTGAACCCAATCATTGTGGAATACAGTCACCAGTCCATTGCCGCTGAAGTAGCGGTTGGGTGCCTTCACGCCCATCGCCTGAGCAATTTGCATCCACGGCCTGTCCGCAGTCAGCACCGCTGCCCCTGCAGAGCGAGCCAGCGCCAGACGAGCGCGGTCACCTAGGGACAGGCCCATACTGCGCATCGCCATGCGTAACCAGGCGGCATCTGTCGACTGCGCTGCGTCAAAGGCCACGATGCGCAACTCTACCGATGTCATGACGGTGGCCGCATCGGCAGGGCTAAGCCCCTTGTCCAGCAGTTTGGTTAGCACCTCGGTATGGTTAGCGGCACTCAGCAGGCACGGCTGCTGTAGCACTTGCATCACGCTATCGGCACCTGGTTCGTTGCTAAACAGTGCTAGCAGGCCGATTGCGTCCAGCACCACGGCTGTATCCGCCTTAGCCATGCGCCGCCGCCTCCTGTCTGCGCTTAGCGAACAGCTCGTCCACCAGAGACACCCCCAGCGGCACATGCATGCGTACCAAGGCTTGCGCCTGGCGAATGCGCTGTGCGCGGGTTGTCAGGCGCGCCTCGCCGTTGACCAAGGACCATAAAACCGCATCACCTTCCTTAAGTCCTAATGATTGGCGTATATAGGCAGGAATTACATCTCAACCGCCTCTATGACATTTTTAACCGTAATATTAATAACCACCAAAATTCAGAAATATCCTACTTTACGACGACTAATTTTGAATCGCAATTACTATGCTTTGCAAGTAACCGCCCGCCCGAGCGCATTCAAGCTCAACCCTTCACTTTGCATTGAGCTTAAGAATGGGAGGACTACCGAATACCCAAAGCCCAATTACTGACCGGCACGCACCAGCCGCACAGAGACGGAGTTATCGCGGCCGTAGAAGCCGTAGTAGACGTAGCCATAGTAGAAATTGACGCCCCACGCGTGGTTGGCGTCGCCTATATAGGGCGACGACGACCAAAACCATGAGGCAGGCGTGGCTGGAAATGCCGCCGTATCTATGGCTGGGTTGCTACGGCTTTTGTCGGCAATGCTAGACAACTCTTTCACATTGGGCAGCCGCCAAGCCACGCCAGTAGCTGTAGCCTGGGTACTGGCGCGCGTAAGCGCTGCTTCGTGCATAAAGGTGCTGGCTGTGCCTGTGCAGGTGCCGCCACTTGCCGTCATGCCCTCGGCACACCGCCGCCAAATAAGGCCGGTCTTGGTGTCGGTTACCTCTTGGCCGTCGGCTGATACGGTGAAGGGTACGGCGTTGGCCCATAAGGCGACAGGCAACAGGAGCGAGGCTAACAGGTGTTTGATATTCATGGTGTTTACTTTCTGTCAAATAAGTGGCGGTGTGGAATGCGGAATAAACCAATGCGTAATCTCGCGGCGGCGCGTGCCGTGGAGCAGCCAGCCGGTTTGCACGGCGCGCACCCGGGCAGGGTGAGCTGTTGCGGTGGTGGGCTGCATTGCAGGTTGTAGCGGCAGTAGCTCAACCCACTGGTAGCCTTTTTGAATCAGGCACTGTGCAGCAGGCCACTGGGCTTGCAGTGCGGCGGCTTGAGCGGCGAAGGTTTCGCCTTGCAGCACCCAGCGGCCATGCAGCTCACCTTTAGGCGACAGCGTAAACAAGGCATTGAGCCAAGCAAATCGTGCTAACAGCGCCCTGCGCAGGCGCACGCTGTTAGCGTGGGCAAAGTGGCCCCAGTAGCTGCCCAGCATGGACTGTAGGTTTGCCAGTGCCACTGCATTGGCATGCATGGTGGTGCCATGCGCATCAGTCTTAACATGCTGCGCAGCCCACTCTGCCAGCTTGGCTTTGCAGTGCTGTACCACACGGGGGCGCACACGGCGGTGGCCCACAAACACGCGGCAGCCCAAAAAGTCTATAACCTGGTACAGCGGCTGCACCAGCACTGCGTCTTTGAGTGTGAGCCGCAAGTTTTGGGCCAAAAACTGGGGGGTTAGGATGCCAGGTTTTAGGAGACAGGTTACAGGTTCTGTGATGGCAGTTGATCGTACAGAATCTGCTAACTTTTCGCCTTGATTAGCACGCCCAGCATGGCCTGTATCTCGCTGGCTTCTTGCCCCGATAACTTGCCCTGCTCCCGGTCTAAGTACCCAATCTCCATCCCAATATAAATTTGCGTTTCCAGCTCCGCTGCCGACCCCTTGGCGTAGCGCAAAAACTGAACCAATTCTTTGCCCATGCCTCTGCCATATCCCTCTGCGATGTTGCTGGGAATGGACAGTCCGGAGCGAGTAATTTGGTCGCGAAACCCGTAGTCCTTCAACTCTGCCAGCGCCTTGTAAAGATTGGCACTTAATCGCGCCGATCTTTGCCATACTGCAAGATCTTTGAACAACATGCGCATCCTTGTGTAAAGTAATGCCCATCATAGATGCACCGCATTTCCAGCCAGCTCCCTGTACCCTGCCCTCCTGTACCCTGGTTCACTAAGCTGGCGGGCGGGCTCGTATACCGCGCGGTGTACACAGCGCATGAGCTGCATGGCCTGCTGGCGCATGTCGGTGCCCACGGTGTATTTATGGTAACGGGCAAAACGACTCACCACACCTTCGGTATGCACCAGCAGGCGGCGGATGTCGCGGTAGATAGGCGGTAATGGCGTGCCCATGACGATGCCCAAAAGCCAATTACTGACCGGCACGCACCAGCCGCACAAAGACGGAGTGATAGCGGTAGCTGCCGTAGTTGACGAGGCCAACGTAGAAAGAGACGTTCCACGAACCGTAGGCGTAGTCTACATCGGGCGACGACGACCAAAACCAGCTGCCTTGTGTATTGGGGAACCACGTGGCATCTATCGTAGGCCCAGGGTAGGCTACGCCATAGTCCACTATGCCTTGCAGCTCGTCTGCCGTCGGCAAACGCCAGTCGCTGGCACCACACAGGCTCGCACTATTCACGGCATTTTTAAAGCCCACGCTGTTGGTGGCCGCGTCTATCTGCGCCTGCGTGGGGGCTGTGGTGCCATTTATTTGCAGGGCAGTGGTGCTGTCGTAGTTGGTGTAGGTTTTAGTCCAGTCGCGCAGGCCACCGTCAGCGGTTTTAACTTCCCACATTAAACCGGTAATGTTGTCTTTAACGCATGACCATGTTGTGGCGCTGGCAGCCAGCACCTCGCCGTTGGCACCTATTTTGGTGTAGCTAAAGCCCGCTTTGCCGTCGCTGTTGTCGTTGCCAGCCACATCACGTCCCACCATGCCGTCTTGCTGGCTGCTGAGCGCAATGGCGGTAGCACTGGCGCAAATGACCAAGGCGTTACTGCCTGCGGCGTAGCACTGGTTGGCAGTGATGCCGGTGTCGGGTAGGCGGCCTGTGGGGGTTGGGGTGGGTGTGGGGGGCAGGCTGGCAGCCACGGTAAAGGGCGCGCTGCGCGCATAGTCATTAGCCACATTGCTTTGGCCCATTGTGCTGGTTGCCACGTTGTCAACCGCCACCACCACCACGTAGCTGCCGGGCGCAGTGCCTGCCGGTATCGTGATGGCCTGGCTTTGGTTGGCCACGCCGCCCACAGCCAGCGCGCCTGTGGGCACATTGATCAGGTGGTTGGCCGCTGTGCCGTTGCCAGTGGTGGCTGCACTTACCAGACGCAGGCCCGTGGTGCTGGCTGCAGCGTTGGCGTTGCCGCTGTTGGTAATGCGCCAAGATACATTCACGCTTGCGCTGGGCTGCACGCTAGCTGGGGTGGTGGTGACGGCGCTGGGAATGAGGTCGGGTTTGCCAGCAATCTGCAACGCAAACTCATTGAGATGCCCACGCACACCACCGGGCGTTCCGTCGGCTTTTTTAGCCCACACCTTTGTTGACCCAGCGACGCCTGGGTTACTTTCGCTAATATCAATATGATAAGTTGACGGATAGGCATCCGGCAGATCGGCAAACAGGCGGGGGTTATCTGTCCATTGATTGTTAACATATGACATCAGTCTTTGGCTTGGCAGCAACACTGCAATGTCACTTTTCTTGGCTACGTCGCTTGAAAAATAATTGTCAATAACAGCTTGGCTGAAAGTTGTTTTTAATAAATAGACTGCGTTCGTCAAGTTATTGAGTAACCACGGGTATTCGGCCACGTTTGTTCCGGCATACGACACAAATGTTCCCAATACACCGTGGGCAGAGTAAAGTACATACTTTTTTAAGTGCTGAAGATTTTGCGGACTGTTTAAATCACAAAGCACAGGGTTTCCAGAATTGGTACAGCTACCATTATTTTCAAGATCATCCCAAGCCAGTGATGGCCCGCCGGCAGCCTGCGCGTCCCCTACACAGAGCAGCTCACTTACTGCGGCCGCACCGTTGATATACGGCGTACCATGGTGGGGCGTGTCCAAGGTAATCACCCGCGCGATGTTGATATCAGTGGCATTGCCAGACTGTGCTTTGGTGCTGTAGTACACGTCCGCTGCTCGGGTGACCAGCCCGCCCATTGAGTGAGCAACAACTACAACCGGCTTGTTGCCAAAAACAGCCGATATTTTTTTGCTGAAGGATGCCCCATTGGTTTTGAAGTCAAGATTGGTAGGGTACGAAAAAGAATACAACTCGTATTTGCTTGCGATCTCAGCATCACCGAAAAAGTTAGTGCGGAATTTATTCCAAGTTGTCTTATAGCCGCTGTTACTACCACAGCCCTCGCTGAATAGCTGTATGCCATGAACTAATATCATTGGAATTTTAGTCTCTGCCACTGCTGGAGCAGCTTCTGTACCTGACGACGCAAGATTAGGAAAATGGTACAGGCGCGCGGTGTTGTCGTTGTTTTTGGCTTTGACGTTGACAATAAATTCGCGGGCAGCACCTGAGGCAGCCTTAACAGTTGTAATTGCAGTACTTGCGCTAATAAACTTTGCTCTAATTGCACCTTTGACCGTGTCATACACCAGCTGGCTGGCACGAAGAGTGATGCTCGAACCCGTGGTGCCAACTATATCGAGCTGATCGAGGGTGTATGGCGTAGTGCTACCTGCAAAGGTAAACGTATCCAAAGAAGAGGCTAGGCTAAGTGCGTTTGCGCTGTTGGCAGCTGACGCGTTGGCTTTTAGCGCCATGCCAACGGTTGCTTGTTTAACGCTGGTTGGATAAATATAAATCATAACCTCTGAAGCAGCCGTATCCGATGGCACCGCTGCACTGAGGTCAACTACCACTTCGTTGGTAAGACCCCCTGTTGTGCTGGGCCTGAGTAATGCCGTGACTGTTACCGGTAAAGTACTAGCACCAGCAGAAAGCTCAACTATTGTGTTGCCATTAATTGCAACAACGCCGCCCGTGTTGGAGATAAGCGCTGACCCTGTCGGTGTGGTGACCGCTATCGGCAAAGTTTGTTGTGGTGGTGCAGCAACTCCGTCGCCTCCACCACCGCCACCGCCGCACGCGCTAGCTAGTGCAAGCACTACTCCCGCAACCGCTAACCGCCTGCTGTAGTCTGAAATTAAGGTAGTTTTTCTTAAGTTGTACATGGATGTTCCTAGACACAAATTTATTGGCTTAATATGGTTAACAGACGGGACTTGCTTATCCACCGCAAACGATATTTGCATACCGCCTGCAAAGTTACCGCCGGTCATTAGCTGATAGATTCCACCTTATTACAACAGTCCGCCACTTGTAGGCCTAAGTCTGGCCGCGCCTAGCGCACATTCGTAAGCTCGATCAGCGGTAGTTGTGTAAGGCACGTTCTTAGTTGTAGTGGTGGTGAAGGCGATAGATAGACCGCAAAATATCATGGACATTGTTGAGGCTTCGCGGTTATTTGCGGCTGGTAAACCGAACGGCAACGCCTTTTGCATCAATGCTAGTATTTTTCGCGCCAAAAGCTGCAGTTAAGAAACTGAAGTAATTGCCACCGCCGATTGTTGAGGACTGCTTGTAGTTAATGATCGCATCAAGGCGCTCTCCATATTGAACGTACGCCGTCCTCTTCAAATGCTCCCTAGCTTGGTCATGCGAACTACCGCTGTTGTAAACGCCTTGGCCCGACAGTGTGGCTTGTACGTCGCCAAGAATTTCGTATTTTTGCGATGTGTCGGAATCAAGCACCAGAATCGTCTTCTTAGGCGCTGGCAATGAAACCTGAGCGGAGGCAGCAGTGGAAGTAGCAGCTGGCGTAGTCGTGCCGCAGGCCGAAAGCAGACTGGTGGCGCTTATTATGATTAAGAGTATTGTTTTGTTCATGGGGAAGTCTTGTGCAGCGATTGGCAAAATTAATGAGAGTTAATGAAACGTTTCTATGGACGGCGCCACATAAAACACATTTACACACATATTGAAAGGCACACCGTCAAAACTGTAAAGTGTCAATTGTGTCGATTGCAAACCAATTACCTTTGTACTGCAGCTAAAACCCAAGCTAGTTGCTGAATTGCAGCACAACAGAGCTGAACTGACTCCATCTGCAAGCTATTTAGATGCCGGTTTAACACCGCGCACAGTCAGATCGAACACATCGCATGTTTGCAGCAAGATGTCTAGCAGCTGATTAATGGCTGCAAATGGCATGTTGCGCACTTGCATGCAAACACTCCATTGACATAGATAATCTTATTGCTTGTAAACGTAATATTGCCCATTAATGCCCTAATTTTGGCGTTTGCGATCATCGGATGACGAAGTGTCAAAGCTTTGCGTGCACAGGCAACCAGTGCGCCGCCACAGCCAGCACCGCCGTCAACCCCGCCAGCAAACCAAATGCTACTTGCAGGCCTGCGGCTTGGGCCACAAAGCCCAACAATGGCGGCCCGACTAAAAAGGCGGCGTAGCCTACCAGCGTGACTTGTGCCAAGCTGCGCTCGCCCTGCGCGCCGGGCAAATGCCCTGCGGTGCTAAACAGCACAGGTACCACCACCGACATACCCAAACCCACCGCAAAAAAGCCTAGCAACGCCAGCCACACTGCGCTGCTCAGCAAAATAAATCCATAGCCCAACGTGGCCAGCACGCCCGCGCAGCGCAGCACTTGCGCGCTGATGTAGCGGTCACGCAGGCGGTCGCCGCCCAATCGGCCCGCCACCATAGCCACAGAAAACGCTGCAAACCCCAGCGGCGCTATGGCTAGGCTGGCCGACAACTGGTCGCGCAGGAAGATGCCGCCCCAGTCACCCACAGAGCCTTCCACCATAAAGCTGCACAGCATGAGCGCACCCAGCAACACTACCAAGCGCGAAGGCCAGCTGGGCACCCAGGGTGCCCAGCTGCCAGCCGTGCTGCCGCTACCCGAACTGCGTGGGGCCTCGATGGGGTAGTCATGCATAGCACCGCGCGCCATCAGCATGCCCACTGCAGTCAGCACTGCAATGCCGCCAAAATGCCACGTCACTGGCCAGCCTTGTTGCGCTGCCAACGCGCCCACCACCGCACCCGCCAAGCCGCCTAGGCTGAAGAAAGCATGAAAAATTGAGATCACCGCACGCCCTGCGAAGCGCTCTACCTTGACCGAGTGGGTGTTCATGCCTACGTCCATCAGCGCGGTAAAAAAGCTCCACACAAATAGGGCCGCCATTAACACCATCATGTTGTTGCTCAGTGCAATGGGCATGAGAGCAAGTGCATTGCACAAACCCATCCAACACGTCATCCAGCGGCTGCTGCGCACCCCTTGCAGCCAGCGCGCCAGCGGAAACGCAGCAATAGCCCCTATGCCGCCCACCAGCAGCACCAGGCCTAGTTGATCATGGCTAAGCTGCAGGCTGTCGCGGAAAGCAGGGATGCGTGCAAGCCAACTGGCGTACACCAAGCCTAGACTGAAAAACACAAACCGCAGCGACCATACTTGCGCTCGCACGCTGGGCGCGCTAAGTCTCAGTTCGCTAGGCGTACTGGGTACAGCTTCTCTGGGCGTGCTTGACCCTGCCTCGCTAGGCGTGCCCAGCGGATCATGGCCAGCCGGGTTCATTTTGACGGAGATGCTGCAGGCCTGTCAGCCACAAAACCAATGCGGTTGAGCCCGGCTTTTTGCGCTACGCCCATCACCTCAACCACTTTGCCGTAGGGCACAGCTTCGTCGGCGCGCAGTTGCACTTCGGTGTCGGGGTTGAGCTTGGCTGATGCTTGCAGTGATTCAGCCAGTGCAGGCAGCTCGATAGGTTTATCGTTTAAAAATACTTTGGCAGATTTATCTACCACTACGGTGACAAACTTAGGCACATCGCTGGGCTTGGCGGCGTCGGTCTTAGGCAGATCGAGCTTGATAGAGCTGGCCAGCAGCGGCGCTGTGATGATAAAAATCACCAGCAGCACCATCATCACGTCGACCAGCGGCGTGACGTTGATCTCGCTCATGGGCTGGCTGCCTTTGGTGCGCTCAAGTCTGCCAAAGGACATTTATTTCACCTCATGCTGCGCCAGCAGCTCGCGCAGGTCGCGTGCAAAGCCCTCTAGGTCAGCTTCGATGCGGCTCACGTAACGGCCAAACAAGTTATAAGCCAGCACTGCGGGGATAGCCACCGCCAAGCCTGCAGCCGTCATGATGAGTGCCTCGCCCACAGGGCCTGCCACTTTGTCGATAGTCAGCTGGCCTGCACCGCTGATACCGATGAGCGCATGGTAGATGCCCCAAACGGTACCGAGCAAACCTACGAATGGTGCAGTAGAACCTACAGTGGCTAACAGCACTTGGCCAAATTGCAATTTGAGCAGCACAGCGTGCAATGCATCGCGTAGCACCCGGGTAAGCTGCTGGGCTTTGTCGCCCACGTTGGCTAGCGTGCCTGCGGCTTTAACTTGGCTGGCAGTGATCAAAGGCAGTACTAAGCCTTCGCGGTCAAAACTGGCCACGGTCGCCTGTGCCTGCGCTAAATCAGGCGCTTGCCAAAACGCGGCAATGCTACGCGCTACATCAGGCACAGCGCGCTTGATCACCCAGGCTTTCCACACAATCACCACCCAGCTAGCCACAGACATGGCCAGCAACAGCAGAGCTACAAATTTACTGATGGCGTCGCCTTGTGCGATGAATTGGAAAGCACTCATAGATTAAGAAGTATAAATAAATTAATGCAGACCCAGCACGTCAAACATGTCAAACATGCCCGTCTTGTGCTGCGCCAAAAAACGTACTGCACGCAAACCACCTTGTGCATAGGTGCTGCGGCTAGATGATTTGTGGGTGATTTCAATGCGCTCGCCGGTGCCTGCAAACAGCACTGTGTGGTCGCCCACAATGTCGCCGCCACGGATGGTGGCAAAGCCGATGCTTGACGGGTCGCGCTCGCCAGTGTGGCCCTCGCGTGAGTACACGGCGCATTGCTTTAAGTCGCGGCCCATTGCTGTGGCCATGACCTCGCCCATTTTCAGTGCAGTGCCGCTGGGCGCGTCGACCTTGTGGCGGTGGTGCGCCTCGATCACTTCAATGTCGTAGCCCTCAGACATAGCTTTAGCAGCCATCTCCAGCAGCTTGAGGGTGACGTTCACGCCCACGCTCATGTTCGGGGCCATCATGATGGCAATGTCTTTGGTGGCGGCGTTGATGGTGGCTTTTTGCGCGTCGCTAAAGCCTGTGGTACCAATCACCATCTTCACACCCATCTCGCGGCACAGGGCCACGTGGGCCATGGTGCCTTCGGGGCGGGTAAAGTCGATCAATACGTCGCAGCCTTTGAGGGCATGGCGAATGTCGCTGGTAATGGTGACGCCACTAGCGTGGCCTAAAAAGCCGCTGGCATCCAGACCAATGCCGGGGCTGTCGGGCACATCTAGCGCGCCCGCTAAACGGCAGTCATCGGCTTGGTGAATGGCTTCAATCAACATACGGCCCATACGGCCACCTGCGCCTGCGATACAAATTGCGTGTTGCATGGCCACCCCTAGCGCACGGGCTCAAGCGGCGGGTAGCTCACAGGCGCTGCGGGGCTGGCTGCGGAGTTAGCTGAGGGGTTGGTGGCAGCATTGCCAGACGTTGGTTTGTTCAGCTGCTCTGGGCTGGCTTCTAAGTTGGGCACTTTGCCTAAATTGCGCCGGGAATCTAGCGTGGCCACAAATTCGGCTTCTGAGGGCATGGTGTCGCCTTCAGCTTTGTCAAAATCGTCGCCTTTGAAAAACACTGTGAGCTTGCGGCTTTGCGCCTCAATGCCTTGGCGGCGGATGGTAAATACATAGTCCCAGCGGTCAGCGTGGAACACACTGGTAACCAGTGGCGAACCCAAAATGTCGCGTATCTGGGCACGGCTCATGCCAGGGCGCAGGGCTTCGACCTGTTCTTTGGACACAAAATTGCCTTGCACTACTTCAACCTTGTAGGGCGAAATGATAGAGACCACGCTGTTGCTGGCGTTGTTAAAGGTGCCACAAGCACTGAGTAATGCGCTGGCAGCCACGCACATTGCCACAGGCCCGACCGCTGGGGTTAGGCTGCGCAAGGCACGTTGAAAATAAGGAAAAAGCACTGGCATGGCTAAGCTGGCCCGGCCACAAGCGCCCGGCGTAAAGGTTATGATCAATCCATTGTAGCGGCACCCCACGGGGATACCACCATGTCCAATATTGATGACCTGAAAAACACTGGCCTCAAAGCCACCTTACCGCGCTTGAAGATCATGGAGATTTTTCAAACCAGCGCGCAGCGCCACATGACGGCTGAGGACGTGTTTCGCATTTTGTTGCTAGAACGCACCGACATTGGCCTGGCCACGGTGTACCGCGTGCTCACGCAGTTTGAGCAAGCGGGCATTTTGAGCCGTAACCATTTTGAGCAAGGCAAGGCGATTTACGAGCTCAATGAAGGCCAACACCATGACCATTTGGTGTGTTTGGACTGTGGGCGGGTAGAGGAGTTTTATGATGCTGAAATTGAAAAACGCCAACACGCCGTGGCCAAGCTCAAAGGGTTTGAGATTGCCGATCACGCGCTGAGCTTGTACGCGCACTGCACTAAAGACAAGTGTTCGCACCGTGCTGCAAAACATTAATTGCTATCAATTTTGTAGCTACATAATCAATGAATACTTGGACTACAGCGGTATTTAAGGGGTAAAAGTGCTTAAATCCACTTTCAGATCGACAGCGGATCCACATCCATAGCCCAGCGCACCATACCTTGCACTTTAGTCGCGCGTAGCACCGGTTGCCATGCGCTTAAAAACCTTTGTAGCGCAGCCCGCGAGCTGGATTCAACCAGCATTTGCGCACGCTCTATGTTGGCCACGCGCTGGATTGTCATGGGCACGCCGGGGTACAGGGTGACATGCTCTGCAGCCGTCACCCCCTGGGCTGACCCACTGGCCAATGCTAAAAACTCCTGCGCCGCTTCTTGCGTACGTGCCTCAGCGCGGATGAGGGCTTGGTAGCTGTGTGGTGGCAGGCCTGCCTGTGCGCGCTCGCGCAGCTGCTGGGCGGCAAAACCGGGGTAGTCATGGCCTTTAAGTGATGCAAACAGCGGGTGATCGGGGTGCATGGTTTGTAGCCACATTTGCGCGCCTTGCAAATTGGCATCGCGCCCTGCGCGGCCTGCGGCTTGCATGAGCAGGCTGAACAAACGCTCAGGCGCACGAAAGTCGCTGCTGTACAAGGCACTGTCTGGGTTGACAGCCGCCACCAAGGTGATGCGCCTGAAGTCATGGCCTTTGGCAATCATTTGCGTGCCCACCAAAATGTCCACGTCTCCGCTGTGCACTTGGGCTAATTGCTGCTCTAGCGAGCCTTTTAAACGCGTGGTGTCAGCGTCCATGCGGGCTATGACGGCCGGTCGGCCGTCAGGTCGTAGCAATTGTGCAGGCGCACTGTTATCAACCAACCGAATACCCAGCGCCAGTGCCAACTGCTCTTCTAATTTTTCAGTCCCGCGCCCGATCGGTGCGATGTCGATGTTGCCGCACTCGGGGCAGGCGCGGGGCACGCGGTCGGTGGTGCCGCAGTGGTGGCAGCGTAGGGTGCGGTCGATTTTGTGGAACACGCGGTAAGCGCTGCAGTGAGGGCACTGCGATTTCCATTCGCACGCGCCGCAGGCCAGCACCGGGGCGTAGCCACGTCGGTTAAGCAAAATCAACGATTGCTCGCCACGCGCCACGCGCTGGGTGATAGCCTCTAGCAACGCGGGTGCAAATAAGGTCTTTTTAGGCATCGTGCGCATGTCCACCACGCGCAGCGCGGCCAGCGCGCCGTCGCCCACACGCTGGGGCATGGCCAGGCGCTGGTAGCGGCCTTCTTCGCAGGCGTGCCAGGTTTCTAGCGACGGCGTGGCCGAGCCTAGCAGCACGCGGCAAGGCTGCACATTAGTCTCAGACACTGCATTTTCGGTCTCTAGCTTGGCGCGCAGGATGGCCAGGTCACGGGCTGAATGGCGTGCGCCGTCTTGGCTTTTGTAGCTGGGGTCATGCTCTTCGTCCACCACGATCAGCGCCAAGCCGGGTATTGACGCAAACACTGCCATGCGCGTGCCCAGCACGATGCGTGCTTGGCCGGTGTGCGCGGCCAGCCAGCTAGACAGGCGCTGCGCAGGGGTCATGCCGCTGTGCATTGACACCACAGCGTCCGCGCCCAGCGCAGGTGCAAAGCGCTCGGTAAAACGCGCTTGCAACTGGGGGGTAAGGTTGATTTCGGGCACCATCACCAGAACTTGGGCCGTGGGGCTAGCAGCCAGCACCTTGGCCACGCAGCGCAAATACACCTCGGTTTTGCCGCTGCCGGTGCTACCGAAGAGCAATGCGGGTGCAGGAGCTTCAGGTGGTGAAGCACTCTGCGCCGTGGGTGCGGCAGCCCCAGCAGTGATGGCCGGCTGCTTTGAAGGCGCAAAAAACTGCTCGATCGCCTCGCTTTGCTGCGCGCTTAAGGGCGGCTGGGCTTGAGTGTCTGCAGAGTCTGCAAATGGGTCAACCTGGGGGGTGCTGCCCGTGTCTAACTTGGCAGCCTTGGCACGCCGCTTAGCCTGCGCAGCGTGCTTGCGGGCCAGTTGCTGGGCATCTAGCTCGCGCAGTTGGGGCGGCAGTGCGGCCACCGCCACCTCACCTATACCGCGCTGGTAGTAGCGGGCGCTAAAGTCGATCAGTGCACGCCACGCGGCACTTAAAGGGGCAATACCGTCTAACGCGCCGGCCACGTTTTTTATTTTGGCCACCACCTCGGGCGCAGGGGCCTCTGCCTGGCCCCACACCACGCCCAGCACCTCGCGCTGGCCCAAGGGCACGCGTACCAAGCTGCCCGCTGCGAGGGGTTGCTCACTTCGGTAAGTTAGGCGCTGCGCTACCCCGCTGTGTGCAGGGGTAGCCACCACAATCGCTAGCCAAAATTCCACTTTTTAGACCGTTTTCCTGTAAATACACCTGCAGTTTGGTACGTAAGTGCTTGATTTGTCATCGTTTTGTCATCCATCCCAAGTTTCTGTGGATAACTTTGTTGATATCTCACCGTCACGCCCCGCAAAGCCCCATCAATCAAGGCTTTGGCTATATTGCCTGCAAAAAAAGCAGATTTAAAACTCTATATAAATCAACCACTTAGCTGAGCTACAGCATTGATAGCACGATAACGCCTAGATGCGTCAATTTATGCAGTGCAACATTTTTTTTGTGCATAAGTCGCCCCGGGGCAAGCTCTAAAGGCATGTTTTTTGTGCTAGCAGTTAAGCTAAATCACTTAATTTGCGCATTTTTTTCGACTGTGCATGCACGGCTGCTACCAAAACTGCAACATGCTCTGGTGCTGTGTATTGGCTGATGCCATGGCCGAGGTTAAAAATGTGGGTCGGGCCGGTACCCGTGCCTTGGTGCGGCGTGCCAAAAGCGTTCAGCACTTTGGCCACCTCAGCCTCAATCGCTGCGGGCGGGGCAAACAGCACATTGGGGTCGATATTGCCTTGAAGTACTTTAGCGCCGTCACCTGTGCACATCAGCGCCCGTGCCTGACCTAAATTAACAGTCCAGTCCAAACCCAGCACTTCGCAGGGCAGGCTTTTCATCTGCTCTAGCCAAAGGCCACCGCCTTTGGTAAACACAATGCGCGGCACGGCATGGCCCTGTGCATCGGTGCGTTTAAGCTGCTCTAACACGCGGCGGGTGTAGGCCAGGCTGAAGGCCTGAAACGCGCCGTCGGCCAGCACGCCGCCCCAGCTGTCAAACACCATCACCGCCTGCGCGCCCGCGTCGATCTGGGCGTTTAAATATTGGGCTACAGCGTCAGCGTTAATTGCCAGCATGTGGTGCATCAAATCTGGCCGCGCGTACAGCATGGTTTTGACTTGGCGGTAATCGTCACTGCCTGCGCCCTCCACCATGTAACAGGCCAGCGTCCAGGGGCTGCCCGAGAAGCCAATCAAGGGCACAGAGCCTTTGCCGTCGGTGGTTAAGGCTTTGCGGATTGACGATACTGCGTCAAACACATACTGCAGCTTGTGCATATCAGGCACGGCCAGCGCTTTGACTGCCGCCTCATCGCGCACGGGGCGCGCAAAGCGCGGGCCTTCGCCTTGGGCAAAACTCAGACCCAGGCCCATAGCATCGGGCACGGTCAAAATGTCGCTGAACAAGATGGCTGCGTCGAGCGGGTAGCGTGCCAGCGGCTGCAAAGTGACTTCGGTGGCATAGTCACGGTCAGTGGCCAGGCCCATAAAGCTGCCGGCCTTGGCGCGGGTGGCGCAGTACTCAGGCAAGTAGCGACCCGCTTGGCGCATTAGCCACACGGGGGTGTGCGCAGTGGCTTGGCCTAGGCAAGCTTTGAGAAAAGTATCGTTGTGGAGTGGAGGAAGTTGGGGTGCAGACATGGTGTGTATTGTCGCAGGCTGTGCAGCAGATCTCGTCCTGATAAAAAGAACCTGCAAAAGCACTAAAACAGCACAATTTACCAGCGAAATATGCCGGTAGTCCAAGTATTTATTGCTTGGACAGCTATAAAATTCATAGTGTCATGCGCGCCACATCTTCTCACCACACCACTGCTCACCGCTGGGCCATCGCCTTGCTGTTCATCACGCCCGCGCTGTGGTCGGTCAACTATCTGGTGGGGCGGCTAGCACCCGGGTCAATCGCACCGCACATGCTGGCGCTGCTGCGCTGGACGGGCGCTGGGTTGCTGCTGGCGGTGTTCGCGTGGCCTGAGCTGGTGGCCAAGCGTGCGCAGTTGCTGCACCAAGCTTGGCGTTACTTGGTGCTGGGCGCTTTGGGCATGTGGATTTGCGGCGCATGGGTCTACATTGGCGCGCGCTCTACCGTAGCTACCAATATTGCGTTGATTTACGCGCTGTCGCCAGTGCTAATCGCTTTAGCCTCCGTGCTGTGGCTGCGTGAGCGCTTGGGCAAGCTGCAGTGGCTAGGCATTGCCATGGCGCTGGGTGGTTTGGTGCATGTCGTCATCAAAGGCCAGTGGACGCAACTGGCTAAGGTGCAATGGGTGGCGGGTGACGCTTGGATTTTGGCCTGCACCGTGGCTTGGACGGTGTATTCGATTTTGCTCAAACGCTGGCCTAGCGACTTCTCGCCACTGGCGCGTTTGGTGCTGATCTGCGTGGGCGGCATGACTGTGCTGGTACCCTTAACTTGGATAGAAGCAGTCTCTGGCCTGCCGATGACGCGGACTGTCTGGGATTTAAAAACATCGCTGCTGGTAGTTGCAGCGGCACTTTTACCGGGAGCGGGCGCTTACTTGGCCTACGCCACCATCCAAAAAGAACTGGGTGCTGCACGCGCCTCACTCACTTTGTACCTAGGCCCGCTCTACGCCGCTGGCGTAGCTTGGTGGGTGCTGGGCGAGCCCATTGCGCTGTACCACGCTGTGGGCGCGGCAGTAATATTACCCGCGATTTTTCTGGCCACCCACGGCCCGAAGAATCAGTAATTCTTACATTGCCGGCGCTTAAAGCTGGGCTTCAATATCTTTGGCTAGCGACTGTGGCGTGTCTTGCGGGGCGTAGCGCTTGACCACTTGGCCGTCTTTACCGACCAAAAACTTGGTGAAATTCCACTTGATGGCCTTGCTGCCTAGCAAACCCGGCGCTTCGGCGCTGAGCCACTGGAACAGCGGCGTAGCCTGAGCGCCGTTGACATCCACTTTGGCCATCATCGGAAAGCTCACGCCGTAGTTCAGCTGACAAAAACTGGCAATCTCATCGTTGCTTGCGGGGTCTTGGTTGCCAAATTGGTTGCACGGAAAGCCTAGCACTGCCAAGCCGCGCGCGCCGTAGCTCTGATGCAAAGTCTCAAGGCCCGAAAATTGCGGGGTAAAACCGCAGGCACTGGCGGTGTTCACAATCAGCATCGCCTGGCCGCGAAACTTCGACAGCTTCACCTTGCGACCAGCGGCATCAAGGGCATCAAAATCGTAAATAGTAGAGTTCATGCGCTTCATCGTAGCGTAAATTGCACTTTTTAGCCCAAGGGCTGACAACGGCGTAGGCAGCTTAGTCCGTTGTTTTTTATAATCACAATCAATCTTTTCGCACACCTAGGGCCTCGGTAAGCCCCTAGATGCCTTGAGAATTTGCCTAGCGCAGTGCGAATGCTTAGAATCAGACCAACCCACAATATATGCAGATGACCAATTCTTTAGCAAACATTTCCCCTCAATCACTGGTGCACCATACAGTGGTGCAGCGTGCGGTTAACACACCACGCGCCACACAGGGCGTTTGCTACAAAGGCTAAAGATGAGCACTCCCCATAAAATTGTATTAATAGGTTTTTCATCGTTTGAGCGAGCGACATTTGAGTCGTTTTTTCGCCTAGCCGCCCGCCGCCCGCCGGGCTACCTTCTGGTAACTGAGCCGACCGAGGCTAACTTGGCGGTGGTCAATGCCGACGATGCCGCAACTTTGCGCAACGTCACTGCCAGCAAGCCCTGCGCGCATGTGATGCTCATTGGCAGTAGCGATGGTGGCACTGGCTGGCCCACACAAAGCCGCCCACTGAATTTGATGAAGGTGCTGACCACCGTAGAGCAATTACTCAACGGTCAAAGCGCCTCTGCCGCTGCCGTGCAGGCTGCGCCTAAAGTCGCTGTGCCAGCGCTAGCGTCAGCACTAGCTCCAGCGCCAGCACCAGCTTTTACCGCGCCAGTGCGGCCAGCATTTAGCCCTGCACTAGCTGCTGCGCCTAGAGCTATTCCCAGCGCTGCAGCCATGCCCTATGCTGCTGCGCCTGCTGTGCGACCTTCTGCCCCCAGCCCACTGCCAAGCGGGCAACTAGGCTCTGCGGCCGCACCAGTACCCACTGCCGCACCGACAGGATTTTCACGCACCTCCATCTTGGCGCCAGCCCCTGCCGCTGCGCCCACAGCATCTCCAGTCGCTGCACGCAGCGCAGTGCGCCTGGGCATGAGCGATGCACACCGCGAAGACAGCCCATTGGTCGGTGGCTACAGCCGCCCCATGAACATTGACGAAGAAGCTAACGTGGACCATATCCTAGTGGTCGACGATAGCGACATCGCCCTAAAGTTTATGCGCAACCGCCTAACGCGTTTTGGCTTTCGCACCGACTTGGTCAACTCAGGCGAAGAGGCCTTGGGCCGCTTGAACTTGCGTCCGTATAAGTTTGTTTTTCTGGACGTGATGATGGAAGGCCTAGACGGCTACCAAACCTGCCGCGCCATCAAACAGCGCAAATACACCGAAGGCAAGCCGCCAGTGGTGGTGATGCTGACCAGCCGGGGCGGCACGATTGACAAAATTCGTGGCACGCTGGCAGGCTGCGACGCCTACTTGACCAAGCCCCTGAATGAGCGTGACCTGATCGCGGTGCTAGCTAAGCATGACCGCACTGTGGCGCGCGGGTTTCAAGAAACTAACTTTGGTGCCAGCGCTAAATCAGGCTTTGGTGCCGTGACGTCACGGTAATCTTTTATTTTAAAAATCACGACTGCACACCTACCGTGCAGCATCCAAACAGTGCAAGAGGAAATTGAGTTATGAAAAAAGTATTGGTCGTAGATGACGCGCCCGTTGACGCGCAAAATTTGCAGCGCATCTTCTCTGATGCAGGCTGGGTAGTGATCTCTGCCAGCTCTGGCGCAGAAGCTGTCACCAAGGCCAAGGCCGAGGTCCCTGACCTGATCATGATGGATGTGAACATGCCTGGGTTGGATGGTTTTTCAGCCACGCGCCAGCTCATGCAAGACCCTAACACCAAAGGTATTCCTGTGGTGTTTGTCACCTCCAAGGACCAAAAAGCTGACCGCGTGTTCGCGCAAATGCTGGGTGCCAAAGGCTATGTGACCAAGCCTTACACGTCCGATCAGATTCTCAGCTCGATCTAGGCTGCTGATGCTTTGTTTTGCCCATGCTGTGCTGGCTTGGCATAGTCGTTTGTTCTACACGGGTACCCAGTGAAGCTAGCCCAAGGTATTGTGTGCGGCTCCTGGGCTTTAGCCTTCTCATTTGATTGGGCCAGGCAAATCGTAGAGACCTTTGAGATCAGCGCCATCCCCAAATCGCCCAACTGGTTATTGGGTGCTGCCAACATCGACGGTTCTATACTGCCGGTCATAGATCTGGCGGTGTATTTCAGTCCTGCTACAGCCAGTCTGCAAGTGTCACCCCATCAACGGTTGTTGGTGGGCGGTATCAAAGCCACAGATTCTGAGGATGCGATTGCTTTGATATTCAATGGTCTGCCGCAGCAGCTCAATTACGAAAGCCAAGCACTCACCTACGCAGGTGCCCTGCCGCCCAATTTGCGTGAGGTCTGCGACGCGGTCGCCAGCGATGCATCGGGGCGAAACTTTTTAGAAATCAACACCGACAAACTCTTGGCAATACTTGCAGACGAGTTGTCTCTGCTGTAACCTTAACATTCAGTAACATCATCTACCATCACAGGCAAGCACTTAAGTGCTGGCTGTTTGGATACCCTAGCTTGGGTGTCCTAGCGCAAAGCACCAAAGTTCAACGGAGCACACTATGAATATTCGGCAAAAAATGCTGCTGGGCGCTGGCCTACTGACCTTGATCCCGGTGGCGATTACCGCTGCCTTGCTGTGGCAAGGCGCATCGTCACTGGCAGGCTCTGCACTAGATGATCGCACGCAAGTGCAGCTAAACTCATTGCGCGACACCAAGCGAGACCAGGTGACCGACGAAATTAACGGTCGCGTACGCTCACTTCAGGTGCTAGCAGCACAGCGCACGACCATTGATGGAATGCGTGCACTTAAAGCTGGGTTTGCTACTGCTGCTAAGGATTCTGGTATTGGTAAAGACGCCGCTGCACCTGCATTGTCAAGCTATACCCAAAAACAATTTGCCCCTGAATTTGCAAAGCGCAATGCCAGTGCTGCACCAGATCTATCCAAGGCTATCGAGGCCCTAGATGCTAACGGCTTAGCGCTGCAAAGCGAATTTATTGTCTCCAACCCCAACCCCTTGGGCCAAAAAGAAAAACTCACACGGCCGCAGGGCAATTACGCCTACGCTCAGGCGCACGCCTTGTACCACCCCAGTTTTGAGCGCGCGCAAAAATTGTCTGAATACTACGACGTATTTTTGATCGATACCGAAACAGACAACGTGGTCTACACCGTGTTTAAAGAATTGGACTTTGCCAGTTCATTGAGTACTGGCATTTCAGCAGGCACCAAACTAGCCGAGGCCTATAAAAAGGTCAAGCAGGCGGCAAACCGTGACGACGTGTATTTGTCAGACTTTGCACCGTATTTGGCCTCCTATGACGACACAGCCGCTTTTGCTGCTGTCCCCGTGTTTGATGGCGACAAGCAAATTGGCGTGTTGGCCATGCAGTACCCGATCGACAAGATCACCGACGTTATGAGCTCCAATAAAGGTTGGGCCAAAGTAGGTTTGGGTAGTACGGGCGATATGTTTTTGATAGGGCCTGACAAACTCATGCGTACCAATTCGCGTTACCTGGTCGAAAATAAAGATACTTTTCTAACTCAGTTGGGCGCTAAGCTGTCGGCACCTGCACGTGCTGCCATGCTGAAAAAAGATTCAACCATCGGCTTTGTGTCGATTGACTCCGATGCCACCAATCCGGCGCTAGCCGGCCAGTTTGGCTACACGGGCTTTACCGATTACAGAGGCATTGAGTCTTATGGCTCTTACGGCCCCTTGCGCGTGCAGGGCTTGAACTGGGGCATGGTCGCCAAGATTGACAAAGAAGAAGCCAACCAAACTATTAACGAATTGAACAGCTCTTCCTTATTGCGTGCATTGTTGATTGGCTTGGGTGTGGTGTTGGTCGCCGGTGTGCTGGTGACCCTATTTTTGCGCCGCTTTTTGGCGCCGATTCAAAAGCTGACAACGACTGTGAAGCAGGTGGCATCAGGCAATACCAGCGCGCGCGCAGAGTTGAAAGAGCAAGACGAAATCGGTGAACTGGGCCGCTCGTTTGACGGACTGCTGGATGACCGTATTTCGTCGCTAGAAAAAGCGGCTAAAGAAAACGAAACCCTCAACAACTCTGTGATCGCCTTGCTGCAAACCGTGTTCCAGTTAGGTAACCGAGACCTGACAGCACGCGCGCCTGTGACCGAGGACATTATCGGTACGGTGTCATCATCGATTAACCAGTTGTCTGATGAGACTGGTCGTACGCTGGCCGAGGTGCAAGACATTGCAGAGCAAGTGCGTAAAACATCAGAGGCGGTGCGTGTGCAGTCTGTGATGGTAGAAGAAACCGCCCGCTCAGAGCGAGACGCTTTGCAGTCGATGTCGAACAACTTGAACCAAGCCACCGACCAGCTAGCGCAAATGGCGTCATTGTCAGACCAATCCAATACGGCGGCAGAAAAAGCCGCCACGGCAACGCAGGCCGCTCTGACAGCGGTGGATGGCACGGTCAAGGGTATGGACCAGTTGCGAGACTCTATCTCTGACATGGAGAAACGCTTTAAGCGCTTGGGCGAACGCTCGCAAGAAATTTCTACTGCAGTGCAGCTGATTAACGCTATTTCGGAGCGCACTCACGTACTGGCGCTCAACGCGTCTATGCAAGCTGCCACAGCGGGTGAAGCAGGCCGCGGTTTCGCGGTGGTGGCTGAAGAAGTGCAGCGCTTGTCAGACAGTTCACGCCAAGCTACTGCGCAGATCTCGCAGCTGGTGGGTAACATCCAGGCTGAAACCAACGAAACGCTGTTCACGGTGAACCGACTGATCGGTGAGGTGGTGAAACAGTCTGAATTGGCGCAACGTGCTGGTGTGCAGATGAACCAAACACAAACGACGACGCAGCAGTTGGTGGGCTTGGTGCGCCAGATTGCAGCCTTCTCGGATCAGCAAGCCCAGCTTTCGGCCAGCCTGCAGCAATCGGTGTTGGACATTAACCAAAGCACCGAGCAAACTTCGACCGCTATTACAGAGCAGACTGCTTCGACGCAAACTCTGGCTGATTTTTCTCGCCGTTTAACGCAGGCAGTGGGCCAGTTCAAGTTGCCAGAGCAAACAGCATAAGCTTAGCAACATGTTTAAGAATTTCACCGCCACAGCCCACACCGCCACCACATACTAGCCATGACACTGGATGATCTATTAGGCTTGCTGCGCGAGGAATTCGCACTCGATGTACCGTCCACTGAGCAGGCCATAGTGGATGCATTGCAGCATCCATCAGCAGCGGCTGAGCACCTTGAACCGATCTTGGGCGTGATTGACCGCAGTATTCAGGCCAGCGCCTTGGTGGGCCTGCATGGTTGGGGCGGTTATCTGCAGCAAATTGCCGAGTTTGCTACGCTGCAAATGCAGACACCGCAGCCCGAAGCTATTGTGTGGTTACAAGGATGGATTGTTCCTGCGCAGGCTTATCTAGAAGCTCCTGCACAAGACAGCAGCGTGCAGATGATATTGCAGTATTTGCGAGCCTGCCCTACCAAGCCTGATGAATCTGTACTCGGTCTATTATGCGAAATGTTGATGGTGCCCCCGGCGCTGGCGGCCGAAGAACTAGCCGCCAACAACGCCCCACTAGAGCCCGCGCAAGATGAAGATGTGAGCTTAGCGACTGGCGAGGTGGACTTGGGCTTACTGTCAGCCATGTTGGCGGATGCCCCTGAGCAGCTAGAAAAATTACTGGCGCACTTAGACAACTTGGCCTTAGGTCAAGCCACTGGCCCGCAAATGATTGAGGCGCAGCGTATTGCCCATACCTTTAAGGGGTCTGGCAACATCATTGGCCTGCCCGGCATCGGTCGCACTGCGCACCGCCTAGAAGACGTGATGGAATGGGCGCTAGAGTGCGTGAAGGCAGGCCAACCGGTTAACCCTGCCGCCGTGCGCGACATGCAGCACTGCGTGGGCGTGCTGCAACACATGGTGGCGCACTTGCATGGCGAAGAAGCAGCCCCTGCCCATGCGGTTGCTAATCTGCAGCGCATGCTCGACTGGGTTAGCTGGATTCGCGACGACAGTGTGGATGTGCAAACCCCTGAACCGCTGTCTGCAGGCATGGCCATGGATGGCGCTGCCCAGCCCGCCGCAACGGGTGCCGGCATGTCGGATGTGCCTGCTGGGCCGGCAGCTGACACCCAAACACTGCGGGTAGGTGTAGACCGTCTGAGCCGCGTCTTGCGCCGTTCGGGCCAGTCCATCATTAACACCCAGCGCTTTAGCCAAATCGTGCGCGATGCGGACGAGCGCCTAGCTGCCCTGGAGCTGCATCACGCACAACTGAACCTGCGCCTGCGCGAGTTGGAGCAAACCGTGGACAAGCAGGTAGTTCAACTCAATGAGCAACGTGAAGCTGGCCAAGGCTTTGACCCACTAGAGATGGACCGCTACGATGCACTGCACGGCCTGTCACGCTTTGTTAGCGAAGCTGTGCAAGACGAATTGGAACTTGCACGCGAGGCCAAAAAGCATTTGGTGCGCGGCATGCAATTGCTGCGTGATGAAGATGTGTCGCTGCGCGAACAACACCGAGATTTACTGCAAGCCCGCTTAGTGCCTGTTAAATCGGTGGTTGCCCGCTTAAAGCGCAACGTGGCACAAACCGCCTCGACCACTGGTAAACAAGCACAACTGATCATCATCGGCGAGGCCACCACTTTAGATGCTGACGTGTTAACCCGCCTGACTGAACCATTGCTGCATTTACTGCGCAATGCCGTAGACCACGGCCTTGAAACAGCGGACGAACGCCTGATGTTAGGCAAGTCTGAAATAGGTACGGTCACGCTGAGCTTTCGCCGCAGCGGCCAAGAGGTAGAAGTGATCTGCGCGGACGATGGCAAGGGCATTGACTTACCCACGGTGTACGACAAGGCCATCGAATACGGCTTAATCGAACGTGGTGCGCAATTGTCTGAAGACGAGTTGCGCCGTTTGATTTTGCGGCCCGGTTTTAGCACCAAAGGCGAGGTCTCTGAAGTCTCTGGCCGTGGTGTGGGCATGGATGTGGTGAACGACCGCATCAGCGCCCTCAAAGGCCGTCTAGAGATCGACAGCAAACCCTATGAAGGTAGCACCTTCACGCTGCATGTGCCTGTGTCTACGGGTGCCACGCAGTCCCTGATCGTCAGTTGTGGCGATGAGTGGGTGGCGCTGCCTGCAGACCAAGTAGTCAAAGCGCTGGCAGCCGACGAAGTGAAGTTGGCCCTGCATGATGGCAAAGTGTGCTTGGAGCACATGGGCAACCTATACCCCGCCTACGGCCTGAGTGTGTGGCTGGGTTTTGAAGATCAGTTTGACCTGCTTAACGTTTATAAACCCTGCGTGCTGGCCAAAGCTGCCACAGGCACCATTGCCTTGGTGGTCGATGCTGTGGTCGATGCACGCGAGTTGATTTTGCAAGACGTAGGCCGACTGGCTCGCCGTATTGCAGGGGTGGTGGGTGGTGCTATGCGCAGCGACGGCAAACCCATGTTTGTACTGGATGTGCCCGCCTTAGAGCGTGCTGCGCGCGCTAGTATTAGGGTGACAGGCTCTGTGGCCCTGCGTAAACGCCTGGCTGTCAAGCGCACTCGCATTTTGGTGGTGGACGACGCGTTGTCGGTGCGCCGCTCGATGGAGCAATTGCTAGAGGACGCAGGGTATGAGGTCACCAGTGCCAACGATGGATTTTTGGCACTCGATAGCTTGCGTGAAAAACCGCCCGCAATGGTGCTAACCGATTTGGAAATGCCCAACCTCAACGGCCTAGATTTGACCAAACGCATCCGAGAATTGCCGCACATGGTAGGTCTGCCCATCATCATGATCACATCGCGCGCCAGCGAAAAACACCGTGACTTAGCGCACGATGCTGGTGTCGATTTGTACTTAACTAAGCCCTACACCGATGCGACTTTGCTAGAGCATGTTCGCTCTATGTTGATGCAAGCTGCGGCGGCACGCCAAGCTTAATTTGCTGAGCTTTAGTGCTGCTCAGCAGTAGCGGCCCACACTGCGGCGGCTAAAATTAAAGCTGCACCCCATAAGATACGCGCCTCTAGCACAGCTGCCCCAAGCCATACCGACGACAGACTGGCAAACACGATCTCAGAGAGCATTACCAGTGCGGTGGTGCTGGCCCGCAGGCGTGCTGCACCATATTGCAAAGCCAAATTGCTGCACAAGAATGCTACCGCTAACGCCAAGGCAAGCAGCACCCAGTCCAGATGTAGTGCAGGCCATGTTGGCACCCAGCCTGCAGCACCACCCCACAACGCCACAGCGGCAGACATCAGCGCACCGCCACTGAACATGCCTAGCATGCGCGCCTCGCTTGGCGTGTGTCGTAGCTTGAGCAGCATGATGTTGACCAAGGCAAAGCTCAGGCCACCTGCAAGCGCTAAAAAATCTACCAAGCTCTGTGGCACAGGCCATGCCATATTGGGCTGCTTTAGCACCAACAGCACGCCTGCAAGTGCTAAGGCCAGGCGCAGTAGCCCCATGGGCCGAGGCCGCTCGCCTAACAAGGGCCAGGCAAGCAGAACTGACCATGCGGGCATCAAATAAAACAGTAACACCACGCGCACCACATCGCCCTCAGTGACGGCCCAGTTAAAGCAAATATTGGTCAGGCCCGAGCCTAACGCCAACCATGCAATGGCTGGGTGTTGCACACATGCCCGCCAAGCCTGGGGTTTCACAAAACTCAAAGCGACAGTCGCTAGGCCGTACACAATAGCCGTGGTCCACAGCGGATGCAGTCCATACCCTTGCAGCGTGCGAAACGGCCACCACGACACGCCCCACACCAATGCGTTGATCATTAAAGCGCCGACCGCTAAACGTGCCGTGCCAGACGCAGGCGTGGTCTGCATGCCCTAGCCGTGCAACTCGTCGTGGCGGGCAATATTCATGAGGCGATCTAGTTCGGTTTTGTGATGCACCAAGTTAGAGGCATGCCAACGCTTGATCAGCAGCATCATGCCTGCAATCAAAAGGCCAAACATGGTGATGGCCAAGTAAGCGCTTAGTTGCTCGGGCTTGAGGGCGCTCAAGCCCAACTTGCCCACCAGTGGAAAGTCCGACCAGTTAACCGTCGCTACCAAGGTGTACAAAGCACCTAAGCTCAAAATGCAGGCTTGTTCGTTGAAGTTTTGCACTGCAATCGAGCGGCCAGCGCCCATCAGGTTATGGCCACGGTGTTGCAGCAGTGCATTCATGGGTACCACCAAAAATCCGCCAATAGCCCCTAACAAAATCAAAAACGGTGCGGCGAACCACACATTGGTAATGAAGTTCAGCACAATCATCAGCAGGCCCATGGCAATACCCAAAGGCATTAACTTGGGCGCGTGCTCAAGGCGCATACGCATTGACGCTATCACCGCGCCAATGGCTGTACCAATAGCCACAACGCCCACCAAAGACGATGCTTGCGTGGTGCTGTAACCCAAAGCCGCAGCACTCCAAGCTAAAACGATATAGCGCAAATTTCCGCTCACACCCCAAAATAGCGTGGTGGTTGCCAGTGAGATTTGTCCCAGCTTATCGCGCCACAAGGCGGTGTTGCAGCTCCAAAAATCAGGCAGCAAAGTCAACAGGTTTTTAGGCATCGCCCGCATGTCTGCGCCCGTCAGGGGAATACGGTTATTGAACCAAGCGGCCAGTAGATATATAAAAATTAACACGCAAATCGCCGCCTCAGGTGGAGTATCCACACTGGTAGTGATCAATGGAATGTCAAGCGACAATAGCTTTTGTGCAATAGTCACACCGACCAGCTGCCCGCCCAGCAGCACGCCCAAAATGATCGAGCCAATGGTCAAGCCTTCAATCCAACCATTGGCTTTGACCAGTTGTGAGGACGGCAACAGCTCTGTCAGAATGCCATATTTGGCTGGCGAATACGCTGCAGCACCTAAACCCACCACAGCATAAGCGAGCAGCGGATGCACGCCAAACAGCATCATCAAGCAACCGATAATTTTGATGCCGTTGCTGATCAACATCACCTTACCTTTGGGTTGCGAATCTGCAAACGCCCCCACAAAGGGTGCCAGCAGCACGTAAAACAATGCGAACATGGGCACTAAGGCGGCACGCTGCCATTCAGGCTGGCCATCGGCGCGCAACAGCTCAACGGCAGCTACAAACAAAGCGTTGTCTGCCAGCGAGCTGAAGAACTGCGCCGACATGATGGTATAAAAGCCGCGTTTCACGTAAAGATTTGGTTAACTAATAAGAGATAGCTTAACTTTATAGCATGCTATGAAGGCATTCCCACTCGGTGGCCTTGCGTCTACACTAGCGAATTACCTGCTTGACAGCCCACGTAATTTCCAAATTTTAACCCGCCCGCCATGCCGCGCCCCATACTTGCCACCATCCATACCACTGCTTTGCAACACAATTTTGCGCGCGCGCGTGCCGCTGCGCCAGATGCCAAAGCTTGGGCAGTGGTTAAAGCCAACGCCTATGGCCACGGTATTGAGCGCGCTTTTGATGGATTGCGCGCTGCAGACGGTTTTGCCCTGCTAGATTTGGACGAAGCTCAGCGTGTGCGCAAGCTTGGCTGGCGTGGCCCAATTTTGTTGCTAGAGGGTGCGTTTGAGCTGCGTGATTTAGAGTTGTGTTCACGCCTGTCGCTGTGGCACACAGTGCACTGCAATGAGCAAATCGACATGTTGGCCACGCATAAAACCAATGTGCCGCAGCGCATATTTTTAAAAATGAACTCGGGCATGAACCGCTTAGGCTTCAAACCTGAGAGCTACCGCAGCGCATGGACGCGGCTCAATGCATTACCCCAGGTGGATGAGATTACGCACATGACGCACTTTAGCGATGCCGACGCGCAGCGCATGGGCCGTGACGGCATTGCCCACCAGCTGGCGCGCTTTAACGCTGCCACACAAGACTTGCCTGGCGAGCGTAGCTTAAGCAACAGCGCCGCCACCTTGCGTTACAACGCCGACACCCTGCGCACCGACTGGATCCGCCCGGGCATCACGCTGTACGGCAGCGCGCCAGATTATCCCCAACACGACATACAGCATTGGGATTTGCAGCCTACGATGACTCTATCCTCGCAGGTTTTGGCAACGCAGGATTTGGTAGCAGGTGACAGCGTGGGCTATGGATCGTCGTTTGTGGCGGATAAGCCAATGCGCATTGCAGTGGTGGCGGGCGGCTATGCAGATGGTTACCCGCGTTTGTGTCCTACCGGCACGCCGGTGCTGGTAGCGGGCCAGCGCACACGCACAGTCGGCCGCGTGAGCATGGACATGATCACGGTGGATGTGACGCATGTGCCAGATGTGCGTGCGGGCACCGAGGTTACGCTGTGGGGCCGTGCCAGCAACGGCGCCGTGCTACCGATTGACGAAGTGGCCGCTACTGCGGGCACGGTGGGCTATGAATTGATGTGCGCGTTGGCTCTGCGTGTGCCTACCGTGGTGGAGACTGTTGATTTGTAGATAGATTGTCTTTTAGGCCTTGTACAAAGCACACAGCAAGACAACGAAGAGCTAGCAGCCTAGAATACCCCAAACAACCTCGTTTACCAATCAAATATGCCCATAGTCCTAGTACCTATTGCTCAAGCAGCTATTAAATTCATAGCATTGGCAGCGTCTATATTAGGGGCAGCACATGCCGCAGACTACACCGGCCCGCTGTTAGACGCGCACCTGCACTACAACGAAGAGGCGCAGGCGGCGCACCCCTTGGCAGATGTACTGGACCGCATGCAACGTAGCGGTGTGCGGGCCATTGTGGCTAACTCGCGGCCTAATGATGGCACCAAGTCGCTGGCGGCTGCCAAAAATGAAACGCGCAAAGCAGGCGTGACGGTGGTGCCCTTTATTCGCCTGTACCGCAACCGCGCTGACTACAACGGCTGGTTCAATGACGACACCATCTACACCATGGTGCAAACCGAGCTAGCACGCGGCACCGCAGCGGGACCTTACTTAGGCATTGGCGAATTTCATTTGTACGACAGCGCTAATGCCAATGGCCCAGTGGCTAAAAAACTGATGGCACTGGCCGACGATAAACAGCTGGCCGTACTGGCGCACGTGGACGATGTAGCGATTGACTTGCTGATGGCTAACACCCCCAGCAAGGGCGCTAAAACCAAACTCATTTGGGCACATACTGGCATTGGCGGCGCTAGTGTGCAGCGTGTGCGCAGCTTGCTGCAAGCCTATCCACAGCTGATGGGCGAGCTGTCGTACCGCCCCGGTTTAACCGGCAGTGATGGCAAGCTGTCGCCCGAGTGGCGCGTGCTGGTGTTAGATTTTCCGACCCGCTTCATGATTGGCTCAGACACTTGGATAAACCAGCGTTGGCAATACTATGGTGAACTGATGCAAGGCTACCGCACGTGGCTGGGTGATTTGCCTGCCGATGTAGCGCGCATGGTGGCTTGGGATAACGGGGCACGGCTGTTTGGGTTAAAAGCGCCGTAAGACACTTCGTAAGCTAAGAATTGCTAGATTTAGTTTTGTGGACTGCAGATGATCTGTAGAGTGGGGATGAATTTATTTCTAGGCGTTAAGCGTTAGGTGTTAGGCGTTGGTTGTTTGCAAGCCATGCTGCGCCAGCCACGCCAGCATCTGCGGCCACAGCTGCACACCCACCTGTGATCGGTAGTAGCCCATGTGGCCAATCTGTTGGACGCCCAAACCTTGTGGAATCAGGTCAATGGGCTCTACGCTAGCGTTGCTGTAACCTTTAAAAAACGCATCGCGCGATGCAGGTGGTGCCCACAAGTCATCGGTGCTCACCACAGCGGCAATCGGTATGCGCACATCGGCAAACTTGGCGGTGATGGCGCGCGCCTTGGGCGCTGTATCGTCAAAAAAGTAATGCGGTTTGGCACACCAACGTTTCCAGTCGCGGTAAACGCCCATAGGAATGTCTTCGCCCATGCCAAACTTGCTCATCGGGTGGTAGCCATACATGCGCGTGGTGATGGGGCCTAGCAGATTCCACATCGCCCAGGCGCGGTAGCGCTCAGGCCGAGGCATCCAACCATGCCAACCAGAGCCTACACCGCACACATAGGCGGCCTGCAACACATTGGCGCTGGGCAGCTGGCCAATGGCGTGGCCGCCTAAGCTGTGCCCCACCAGCCACACCTTGCCGCGCTGGGCGGCATAGTCCACCGCTGCAGCCAAGTCATAGCGCGACCAGTCGGCATAGTCCATGTCAAAGCCTTTGAGCGAACCGTATTTGGAGTCGCCAATGCCCCGGTAGTCGGTGGTGATCACATTGACGCCCAGGCTTTGCGCATACTCTGCAAACTTGGCATAAAACCAGCGCGGCACGGCGGTGGCAGAACCTACGACGATAAATTGATCACTGGACGCAGCAAAATGGCTGGCCGCCAGGGCGTAGCCGTCTAGCGCGGTGAGGGCGAGAGTTTGTGGCGCAGTCAGTGGGGTGGTCATATGGAGCAGTATAGCATTCAATAGACCGGTCGGTTTAGTTGACGGTAAGATTTTTTGTTTTGTTATGATGGCTGATACCATGCCATCCACCTCGCCCAGACCGCCCATCTCAGTGCCTGACGCTTCAGAGCAAGACACCCGGGGCCGCATTCTCATGGCAGCGCAGCGTTTGTTTCGCAAGCGCGGCTACCACGCCACGGGCTTAAGCGACATATTGCAGTTAGCCAATGCTCCTAAGGGCTCGATGTACCACCATTTTCCGGGTGGCAAAGAGGCCATAGGTGTGAGCGTGATACAAGACATCACAGCCAGCCTGCTTGCGATGTTAAACAACAGTCGCGCCCGCAGCACCGACGCGCTGGTCACCCAAGTAGGCGAGCAACTGAAGGTGGTGATGGAGAAAACCCACTACGAGATTTGTGCGCTATTTTCGGCCTTTGCGATTGAACACAAAACCTCACCCGCCCTAGGCCAAGCGGTGGGCACGGCATACAACCAGTTAGCCGCTGTGGTGCAACAGCGCCTGCAGGCCGATGGACTGAGCGTGCGTGCGGCCAAAGACTTGGCCTTGGTAGTGACCGCACTGTTAGAAGGCGGCTCGCTGTTGTCGCAAGCGCAACAAAACAGCAGTGCGTTTCGCCTGAGCGTGAAGCAAGCAGCGGCTTTGTGCAAGGCGGCTAGGCTGGGCTAGGGCAGTTCGCTGGCTCAAACTATCTTTGAGCCGCTGCATTTGAGTCAGCTAGCTAGCCCCGCGTACGCGCCAAGTAGCGTTTGCGCCAAAACACAATGCCCATCGTACTGGCGGTGATCGCCATGATGGCCAGCACCCACCAAAAGCCTTGCTTGTTGTGGATGATGGGTAAAAATTCAAAGTTCATACCGAAAATACCGGCAATCAAATTGAGCGGCAAGAAGATAGCTGTTAGCGCAGTCAGGGTGCGCATCACGTCGTTGGCGCGGTGGCTTTGTACGCTAAAGTGCATTTGCACGGCGGTCTCGGCCGACTGCTCCATGCGGCGCACATGGTGCACCACGCGTTGGATGTGTTCCATCACATCGCGCGAGCGGGCCACCAGGTTGTCGCGCTCCGTGCGCGCTGCCAGCGGGTCAGCACCGTTGGTCAACACGGGTTGTTCTTGCAGCGTGTCTAGCCACTCCTGGATGGCATCGTGCTGTTCGTCGCAAAGGTCTTCCAGCGCATGCAGGTCGTTGCGCGATGCTAGCAGTGCGCGCCAGTTAACAAAGCGCGTGGTGGGGCTGAGCAACTCAGCTTGCCAATGGTCTAGCTGCACACTGAGCGTTTTACGCAGCTCTAGATAGCCGTCCACCATGGCGTTGACCATGCGCAGCATCAGGTCAGCCGGGGACGCCGGGCGGCGCGAGTTGGCCTCGCTGCCAATGCGCTGCATAAAGTCGTCTGCTGTCACGCACTGGTCAGAATGCACGGTCACCAGCAGGCGGTCGTACAGCAAAAAACCCACGGGCACGGTGGCGATATTTTTCAAAATAGCTGGGCCAGATTTTTTGGCAGCAGCCAGTGAACGGGGGGTACTTGCGTCACTGCCAGAGGCTGCCGCTCCTGCACCATTAGCTACGACCAGACGGCGAAAAATCACCAAATCGTAATTGCTGGTGTAGTCGTAGTAGCTGGAGTGCTGGGCGTTGAGCAAATCTTGCTGGTGCAGATCCATCGGCACCGCCATGCCCAGGGCTTGAATCTGCTGCTGAAACTGCGCCCAACCGGCCTCCAGCTCAGCGCGTGTAGTCACCCACCAGATAAAGCCTTGCTGGGGCAGTTGCTGGGGCAGCGCGTCCAGGCGCTGGGTGCTTTGGGGGCTAAAGTGATACAGGGCCACGGTGGTATTGCAAATTAATGTGGATTAATGTGTACTAATGCGGTTTGGTATTAGTGGGCGCTTTGTTGGTTGATAAGCAGTGGCTCACCAAGCTGATTTATAAGCGATTTTGCTTTGTAGTCCAAGTATTTACTGCTCAACCAGCTATTAAATATGTAGCGTTTAAGTTTTGGCCACTAGCAAAGCTTTAGCCGCATCGATGGCAAAGTAGGTCAATATGCCATCGGCCCCAGCGCGTTTAAACGCCAGCAGGCTCTCCATCATGACCGCGTCGTGGTCTAGCCAGCCGTTGATAGCGGCAGCTTTGAGCATGGCGTATTCACCGCTGACTTGGTAAGCAAACGTGGGCACTTTAAATTCGTCTTTGACGCGGCGCACGATGTCTAGGTAGGGCATGCCGGGTTTCACCATCACCATGTCAGCTCCTTCGGCAATGTCTAGCGCCACTTCGCGCAGGGCTTCATCGCTGTTGCCGGGGTCCATTTGGTAGACTTTTTTGTCGGCTTTGCCCAAGTTGGCTGCGCTGCCCACAGCGTCTCTGAACGGGCCATAAAACGCACTGGCATATTTAGCGCTGTAGGCCATGATGCGGGTGTGGATAAAGCCGCTGGCCTCCAGCGCAGTGTGGATAGCACCAATGCGGCCGTCCATCATGTCGCTGGGGGCGACGATGTCTACTCCCGCTGCAGCTTGTACTAAAGCCTGCTTCACTAACAGCGCCACGGTGTCGTCGTTGATGATGTAGTTGGTATCGTCCAGCACGCCGTCTTGGCCATGCGAGGTAAACGGGTCGAGCGCCACATCGGTCATCACGCCCAGCTGGGGGTAGTGCTTTTTTAGCTCGCGCACGCAGCGAGGTATCAGGCCATTGGGGTTCCAGGCTTCTTGGCCGTCGGGCGTTTTTAATGCGCTGTCGATCACGGGGAACAGTGCCATCACCGGAATGCCCAACTCCACGCATTGCCTGGCCACTGGCAACAGGTGGTCGATGCTCAGGCGCTGCACACCGGGCATGGATTTCACGTCTTGGCGCTGATCGACACCGTCCAGTACAAACACGGGGTAAATCAGGTCGTGCGGCGTAAGCGCATGTTCGCGCACCAGGTTGCGGGTAAACGCATCGCGGCGCAGGCGGCGCGGGCGGCTGTGGGGAAAGCTGGGAATAGGTTGCGCAAAGGTCATAGGCAGATTGTGCCGCAAGCTACCCTACGAATAAACCTAGCTGAGTTTTGTAAGTTCAAAGCCAGCCAATGCACTACTAAAGTTTAGGGTTTGGCAAGGTATTTGTCGCGTGCGGGACTCTATCGTAAATAGTTATACCTGATAGCCTTTAATAACCAAATAGCGGCTTGAAATTATCCAGCAGGTTTGTTAAATTTCGATTTGAGTGGTTCGCCACTTCCCGCTTTTCCTCCCTGAGCGGGTGCCTCAATGTGTGACAGCAAAAAAGGCATTCTCAGCCCCAGCTTGACTGGGGCTTTTTTTTGCCCAAATTTTTACTGAGCCGCTCAGTGACAGGACGTGCTTGAGCGCCCTGCTGACTTATAAGTGCGCTCAACTAACTTGGCATACACTGCCAACATGCAGTGGATCAAAGCCTTTCATATTATTTTTGTAGCCAGCTGGTTTGCTGGTCTGTTTTACTTGCCGCGCATTTTTGTAAACTTGGCCCAAGTGCAAGCCAACTTGGCTGACACCTCGCCCAACGAGCGTTTGCGCCTGCTGCTGATGGCGCGCAAGCTGATGCGTTTTATGACTTTGTTAGCTGTGCCTGCGCTGGGCTTGGGTGTTTGGTTATGGCTGGGCTACGGTATTGGCAAAGGGCCGGGCAACGGCTGGATGCACGCCAAACTGTTGGTTGTGGTGCTGGCGATGGGCTACCACCACGGCTGCGGTGTGCTGCTGCGCAAGTTTGAGCAAGACACCAACACCCGCAGCCACGTGTGGTATCGCTGGTTTAACGAGGTGCCAGTGCTGCTGCTGACGGCGGCTGTCATTTTGGTGGTAGTCAAGCCGTTTTAAGCTATGGGCCGACCCAACGCATGAGAACCCACCGCAGTTCTGCCACCGTGCTGGCCTTGTTGTATGTGCTGCTGCTGGTGTATGCCAGTCTGTACCCATTTAGCGATTGGCGTGACCAAGGCTTAGGTTTATTTGATTTTCTAACCGCTCCGTGGCCTAGGTACTGGAGCCAGTTTGACACCGCCGCCAATTGGGCGGGGTACATGCCATTAGGTTTTCTCGCCACGCTAGCGCTGCTGCGCACCACGGTGCTGCCTCGGCCGGTGCTGCTGGCTACCGTGGCGCTCAGCTTGCTTTCGTTGTGCCTTGAAGCGTTACAAACCTACCTGCCTCAGCGTATCCCGGCTTTATCGGACTGGATACTTAACAGCGTGGGTGCGTTGACTGGCGCAGCGCTGGCCAGTGCGCTAGAGCAACTGGGCGTACTAGACCATTGGAGCCGCTTTCGTGAACGCTGGCTGGTACAAGACTCGCGTGCCCACGTGGTGCTGTTGGCAACATGGCCTGCAGCACTGTTGTTTCCAGTGGCGGTGCCTTTGTCGCTTGGGCAGGTGTTTGAACGGTCAGAGGCGGCGGT
>JAYTPK010000063.1:0-39497 GCA_043747295.1 Polaromonas sp.
CTATCTGATAACGAATACGTTAGACGATATCATTTCGTCGAAGGCCTAGCTCGTGATTGGGAGGGAGTGGAAATTCAAACGCATACATTAACAAAGAAATTCAAAAATTACCCTACGCCTTTCAGCTCGCGCAAAGGGGCTATTGATGCATTTAATTTGCTTTTCAAAAAATTCAGTGAATCTATTTTGCTAGTCTCGTATTCATCTAATTCACAACCAACGCTTGATGAAATTGTTGGTCTTATGTCTGCGCATAAACGTCACGTTGAAGTGGTGTCGATCGACTATCGCTATTCATTTGGGAATCAAGGCCATAAAGTGGACGACAATAAGAACAGCGTCAAGGAATATATTTTTGTAGGATATTAATTTATGGTGACAACCTCAGATTTTCCGCAAGCTGACCGGCTAGGTCAAGTTGGACTAGTTGCAGAGGCTGTGGCTATGGGGAACTACACAGATGATGCAATTGAGCAATATATCGGCCTCGATTCGGATGGGCGACAAGGGCGTTACTACAGACATGCTGCGCTAGTATTGGGTCTAATTAGCAATGATAAAAATTACTCGACATTGACCGCTCTGGGTCAAGAGTACGCAGGATTAATGAATGCACAGGCACGTATGGATTTCTTGGCGCGTTGCTTGATAGACACGCCAGTTTTCCATCATGCGCTGCAATACATTCTTAAGTCTAGTCCGAATGAAATGCAGCTAAAGTTATGGTTTCGCAGGTTCTACCCCGGGGCAAATAGCACTGCCGATAGGCGATTCAGTACATTCATGAATTATCTTCGTGATGCCAATTTGATTGCGCATGCAAATGGCGTTTACCTCGTATCAAAATACACTGGAAGTATTATCAAAATTCCAATACCAGCAGGTAATACATCTGCTGTAACCGTAAGATTACTTTCTCCATCGAAACCGGCGACTAGGCCGCCTGTATCCAGCACTTCCGGTGTAATTAGTATCGATGTAGACACCCAAAAACTAGAGCGTGCGAATCAAATTCACTGGAAGCTAGTAGATGCAAAATCATCATTTTTATCTGGCAAAGGTTTAACTCCTAACGCGCACTCACAAATCGATTTGTACACCTACACACAAAAAGATTTTATTTTTTATGAAATGAAATCTGTGAACGAGGATAGCTCGAATCTTTTGCCACAACTGCGTAAAGCTGTTTCCCAGCTTTACGAATATCGATTTATTTATGGCGAGCCATCGGTCAGGCTTTGCATTGTCACTAATCAAGGTATCGCGACAAAAGACAAATGGCTTTTGAATTACTTGGAGAAAGACAGAGCTATTGCGTACGAGTGGACAAAAGATTTCCATAACTTCAATAGCGAAACCGGATCGAAATTACTTACGGGAGGTTTCGCACCTTAACTTTCTAAAGAATTGGAAAGAGCTCGTCGCGCGTATATCGGCCAGTCGGGCAACGTGGGCAAGCGGCTGGTGCAGCACAACCAAGACACCGACAGAGGCAAAGACTTTTGGAACCGGGCGCTGGTGGTGGTGTCGCTAACTAACAGCATGACTCAAACGCATGCGCTGTTTTTAGAATGGTTTGCCATTGGCGAGGCTTCGCGGGCCGGGCGCTACAGCCTGGATCTACGACCAACAGTGCGGCAACGCGGGCGCGCGGCCCCACACGCCCGCGCCGCTAGAGGCCGACTGCCACGAGATTCACGAGACCGCCGCCACCCTGCTGGCTACGCTGGGGCAGCCGATTTTTGAGCCTTTGAGCAATGCGGCTACCAGCAAAGGCTATAAAGAGCTGTTCTACTGCAAAGGCTCGGGCGCAGACGGTGTGGGCGAATATACGACCGAGGGGTTTGTCGTGCTCAAAGGCTCGAGTGGGCGCTCTGAGATCGTGCTGTCTATCCAAGGCACACCCAACGAGCGCTTTCGCCAGCAGCTGGCCACCGACGGCACGCTGGCACTGCAAGGCGGCGCGCTGGTCTTTACCCGCGACCACCTTTTTGCCAGCCCCAGCATGGCCGCCATGGCCGTGATGGGGCGGTCTGCCAACGGCTGGGTAGAGTGGAAGACCTCGCAAGGCCAGACGCTGGACGAGGTGAAGCGGCAGTCGGTTTCGCAGATATAGGCGCTACATATTTCATAGCTGCTTGAGCAGTAAATACAAGGACTACGGGCATATTTGGCTCCTAAAATAACCTAAAACTCCAATTTAGCCTGCGCGTATTACACTTGCACCTATGCGTCCTTCCGAAGCCCTTGCCCTGCACCGCACTCGCATCCGCGAGATAGCGCTAAGCCACCGCGTCAGCGGTGTGCGGGTGTTTGGGTCTGCCTTGCATGGCGACGACGTGGCAGGCAGCGACCTTGACCTGCTGGTTGAACCTACCGCACAAACCACATTGATGGACATTGGCGCGATTCGGTTTGAGCTAAAAAACCTGCTGGACCTTGAGGTAGATGTGCTCACACCCAACAGCTTGCCTGCTAGCTTTTGTGCGCAGGTGCTGCGCGAGGCTGTGCCTGTATAAATTCGATCTGCTATCTGCTACATATTTCGTAGCTGCTTGAGCAGTAAATACTTGGACTACAGGCATATTTGCCCCTCCAAAACCCTAGATTGCCACATGGCCGATGGCCTATTTGATTGAAACAGCACTTTTCAATTAATTGTTTCTTATTATTGACATTTTTATATTAATGATCATAATGAGAAACAATATGCCATCAGTTACTACCCCTTTGCCAGACACCACTGCCCAGCAGCTTGAAGCGCTGGGTGAGCAGATTCGTGTGCGGCGCAAGTCGCTGGGCGTAAGCGCCACAGTGACGGCGCAGGCTGCGGGGCTGTCACGGGTAACGCTGCACCGCGTTGAAAAGGGCGAGCCTGCGGTAACGATGGGCGCGTATCTGCGTGTGATGGCCGCGCTGGGTTTGGCGCTAACCGCGCAGCCTACCGGTCACGCCATGCCCGCGCCAACAGAGCGCCAAGGCTGGATCCCAGCGCGCATACCGCTGGCAGACTACCCGCAACTTAAACAACTGGCGTGGCAGGTGCATGGCGTTGACACACTCACGCCCACCGAGGCATTGGGCATCTACGAACGCAACGCACGCCACATGGACGACGCAACGCTAGTGCCTGCAGAGCGTGCGCTGATCGATGGGTTGCGTGTGGCGTTGCGTGTGGCCCTGCCTATGCCATTAGCCAGCAGCAAGGCTGGCGATGTTTAAGCGCCCTCACCACCAGCGCATCGCGCGCGTGCTGCAGGCGCTAGACGGGCCGCTGCTACTAAGCCACGGGTGTTTGTTTGGCGGCGGCACGTGTATAGCGCTGCGCTATGGTGAATACCGCGAATCGGTGGACATAGACTTTATCGTCTCTGATGTGCAGGGCTACCGCGCCCTGCGCTCTGTGCTGACTGGGCCACAAGGTTTGGTGGCTGTCACAAAAGCCGGGGCCATCCCACTGGTGCAGTCGCGTGAGATTCGGGCCGACCAATACGGCATTCGCACTCAGTTGCTAATCGACGGGCTGCCGCTCAAGTTTGAAGTAGTGTTGGAAGGGCGCATTGCGTTAGATGCGCCAAGTGCAGCAGACGCTCTATTGGGCATCAGCACGTTGACACCGCTTGACATGGCCACCACCAAGCTGCTGGCCAATTCAGACCGGCAAGCTGACGACGGCGTGTTCAGCCGCGACGTCATTGACTTGGCAATGATGCAACCCAAGCTGGCGTTGCTACGCGCGGCGCTGGCCAAGGCCGAGGCAGCCTACGGCCCGTCAGTCAGCCGTGATTTAGCCAAAGCCATTAGCAACCTGCAACGCCGCGAGGGCTGGCTAGAGCGCTGCATGCAAGCCATGCTGATAGACATGCCCAAAGCGCTGCTGTGGCAGAAGATCAGCGTGCTGCGGCGCGTAATAGCCGCGCCTACGAAATAAAATTATTGCTCTTGTCTGCATTAATTCGGCCAGCTAGATGCTATATATTTCGTAGCTCGTTGAGCAGGTTTTACTTGGGTTAGACGACTGTTTTATTAAAATTTAGCGGCCTGCAGCCGTTTTGCGTCTAACAAACAGATGCACAGTTGTTGATCCATCGCCAATAGCCACTTCTTTAATCTCCAGGTAGTCTTGTTTGCGCATCAGCTTGCTTAACTGTGAAAACCCGTAGTTTCGTGGGTCGAATGACGGATTGTTTTTGTTCATTTGACTGCCCAGCGGCCCCAGTGGTGCCCAGCCATCATCGCGGGCTGCGGCATCTAGCGCTGTCAAAATCATTGGGGCCAGCTCTGGCAATTCCGCAACTTTTACTGCCAGTTTGACATTGGCCTCTGTAGGCGCAGCCTGCGCTTTGGCCTCATCAGGCTTGGCCCGCAAAATCTCAGTGTAGATAAACTTGTCGCACGCAGCTACAAAGGGTTCGGGCGTTTTGCGTTCGCCAAAGCCGTACACCAGCAGCCCGGCCTCGCGGATGCGGGTGGCTAGGCGGGTGAAGTCGCTGTCGCTGCTTACTAAGCAAAATCCGTCAACGCTGCCCGTGTGCAGTACGTCCATGGCATCGATGATGAGGGAGGCGTCAGTGGAGTTTTTGCCTGTGGTGTAGCTGAACTGCTGGATGGGCTGTATGGCCATTTTGTGTAGCACTTCTTTCCAGCCCTTCAGGTTAGTCGTAGTCCAGTCGCCATAGGCGCGCTTGATGGTGGCGGTGCCGTAGCGCGACACCTCGGCCAGCAGCTCTTGAATGACCGATGCCTGCGCGTTGTCAGCGTCGATGAGTACGGCTAGTTTTTGATTATTGTTGGTGGCCATGGGGTTCCTTTGAGGGCTGTTCATCTTACTGGGTGCGGGCTGAGGCGGCTAGCGCGCTGGGGATTAAAGTACTGGCTGTTTAAGTGCACTGCAGTACTATAAATTTCATAGCTACTTAAGCAATAAATGCGTGGACTACAGGCCTATTTGATAGTAAAAAAGCCCGCAGATCACTCTGCGGGCTTTTTATTGGCGTTATGACTCGCTGCGCAATTTAGCGCAGCCAATTACACATTTAATTAAGCATGCTTCTTGTCAAAGAACTGCTCATCTTCTGTAGAGCCTTTCAGCGCGCCAGTTGATGCGTTGGCTTCGATGGTGGTGGTCACTGAGTCAAAATAACCGGTGCCCACTTCACGCTGGTGCTTCACAGCGGTAAAGCCGCGTGAAGCTGCTGCAAACTCTTTTTCTTGCAACTCTACGAATGCGCTCATGTTGTTGCGCGCATAGCCGTAGGCCAGGTCAAACATGCCGTAGTTCAGCGCGTGGAAGCCAGCCAGTGTGATGAACTGGAACTTGTAGCCCATGGCGCCGAGTTCACGCTGGAACTTGGCAATGGTCGCGTCGTCCAGGTTTTTCTTCCAGTTGAAGCTTGGTGAGCAGTTGTATGACAACAGCTTGCCTGGGAACTTAGCGTGAATCGCATCAGCAAACTGCTTGGCAAAAGCCAAGTCAGGCGTGCCGGTTTCGCACCAGATCAGATCTGCATACTCAGCATAAGCCAGGCCACGGCTGATGGCCTGCTCTACACCGTTGCGGCTGCGGTAAAAGCCTTCGATGGTGCGCTCACCGGTCATGAATGGTTTGTCGTTGTCGTCCACGTCGCTGGTCACCAGGTCAGCAGCTTCTGCGTCGGTGCGGGCTAGCAAGATGGTGGGCGTACCCATCACGTCGGCGGCCAAACGGGCTGCCACTAGTTTGCTGACAGCTTCGCGGGTTGGCACCAATACTTTGCCGCCCATGTGGCCGCATTTTTTGGCAGCAGCCAATTGGTCTTCAAAGTGCACGCCTGCAGCGCCTGCTTCGATCATGGCCTTCATCAATTCAAAGGCGTTCAACACACCGCCAAAGCCCGCTTCAGCATCGGCCACGATGGGTGCAAAGTAGTCCATGTAGCCAGCGTCGCCTGGGCCCTTGCCTTCGGCCCACTGGATCTGGTCTGCACGGGTGAAGGTAGCGTTGATTTTTTTGACGACTTTTGGCACGCTGTCCACGCTGTACAGCGACTGGTCAGGGTACATCTCGCCATTGCTGTTAGCGTCGCCAGCGACTTGCCAGCCAGACAAATAGATAGCCTTCAAGCCCGCTTTAACTTGCTGCATAGCTTGGTTGCCGGTCATAGCGCCCAGGCTGTTGACAAACGGCTCGGTGTTGATCAGGTTCCACAGTTTTTCTGCGCCGCGCTGTGCGTGGGTGTGCTCTACCTTGACGGAGCCGCGCAGCTTGACGACATCAGCCGCGCTGTAGCCGCGCTTAATGCCCTTCCAACGTGGGTTAGTAGCCCAGTCTTTTTCAATCGCTGCAATTTGCTCTTCGCGGGTTTGGTTAGTCCAGTTTGCTGTGCTCATGGGTCACTCCTTAGTGGGTAGTTAAAAATCGAAAGCCGATGAAGCAACTATAAGTCTTCTATAAGACTTTTTACTAGACTTATGTCTTATAGAAGAGTAATTCTAATGTCAATAAAATCAATGAGTTACAGCGCAATTTCACATTAAGGTATTTAATTTCCTATATTGAGAAAAAATGCGGCATTGCAGCATGTGCTTTATTCCACTATAAGAAAACTAAACTTTGCGATACGGAATGTCGTTCGCTACGTCAATTTTACGTGATCAAAGCTAGCACTTCATTGGGTCGCAGGTGAGAGGGCGTATGCAAACCGCCCTCTCACCTGGAGTACCAGAAATCGGTCAGTTTGCATACGCCCTCCCACCTTGTACACATGGTTGGCGCGCTGGCAGTAGTCTCGATCAGCACTTTCACAAAGCTGCGGGTAGTGCACTAAGCCAGCCGCTGCACTACAGGCGGAAAGTGCCACTCAATTGGCTTCCATCAATACGAAGTCGATATGATATTAGCCTCCAAACTGATGTATCATTGCATCAATTTAAGCATTTTTGAGGCATTTCATGCGTACCACCATCACCATCGACGACGCGCTTTATCAAAAAGCTCTTGAGTTGATAGACCCCGAGATGGACAAGGCCGATGTGTTTCGTGAGGCGATGCGCACCTATGTGAGAGTGCAAGCAGGCAAACGGCTAGCGGCTTTGGGCGGACGGGTGCCCAAGATGGCCGATGTGCCGCGCAGAGGCTCGCACATCGCCAAGGCTGCCCGTCAATGAACGTGTTGGTAGACACATCGGTTTGGGTTGATCACTTTCGCCACACCAGCAGCACACTCGCCAGCTTAATCGCGCAAGACCTGGCGTTGATGCACCCAATGGTGCTGGCAGAAATTGCCTGCGGCACACCCCCAGCACCGCGCGAGCAAACCTTGGGCGACATGGCTTTGCTGCGCCCAGCGCACGAAGCCAGCATGAGCGAACTGATGGCTTTCATCGAGCGAGAAAAACTCTACGGACTAGGCTGCGGCTTAGTCGATCTAACACTGCTAGCCAGCGCCTGCATCACACCCAATGCAACCCTGTGGACGTTGGATAAACGCCTCGCAGGTCTGGCAAAGCGCATGGGCGTTGAGTATCAGGCGATGATGCACTGAGATCGATGCTTGCCTTGTCCATTATTTCTCACCGCAGTTTTCAGGCTTAACTTCGGAAAATCCTGATCTACTTCAATCAAGTGACCTTAAGTCCTTGTCACCGAAAAAAAGTTCTGCATCTGCTGCAAGCGAATCCAAAGCACCAGCTTCAACGACAACATTCATACTGGCACGCCAAGTTTCAGCTCCCAAATACGGATGGAGAATAACACTCAAAGTAATATGTCCCAAAGCATCCGTAGATGCTTTAATTCCATACTCTCCTTCGATAGCCTGCCACTCTTTTTCCCCTTTCTATCCACGCCACTCAACAGATATTTGCTGAAAAAGTTGAAGTGGTGAAACACCATAAGGTGGGTTTTCAACATCGATCGATGCAGAGAAATTTCGGGTGGTCGGGCTGACTGAGTAGCTTTCAAGCCATCCTGTAGCATCACGCTTAGGCGAGTGGAAGCGGAGCATCACTTCCTTCTCAGACCGGATCAGCAACTCATTCATAGCTCAACCTGCTTCACCCCTGCGCAGCGACCCTGTCAGCCTTGCTGTGCAACTTGTTCAATGCGCTAATGTAGGCCTTGGCAGATGCGACAACGATGTCGGGGTCAGCCCCGACACCGTTGACCACACGTCCAGAGTTTTGCAGCCTGACCGTCACCTCCCCTTGGCTCTCTGTGTTACCGCTTATGGCGTTCACCGAATAAAGCACCATCTCTGCGCCGCTTTTGGCATGCGTTTCAATGGCTTTGAGGGATGCGTCGACCGGGCCGTTGCCGTCCGAACTACCTTTGACTTCTTTGCCCGCCACCGTGAACACGACGCTCGCCTGAGGGCGCTCGCCGGTTTCACTGCGTTGGGACAAAGAAACAAAACCGTAATGCTCGTTGTCATGCGTGATAGATTCATCGCTGACCAAAGCCAAAATATCTTCGTCAAAAATCTCGCTCTTTTTGTCGGCCAATTCTTTGAACTTGGCAAACGCTAAGTTCACATCGGCCTCGGCTTCAATCACCACCCCGAGGTCTTGCAAGCGCTGCTTAAATGCATTGCGGCCGCTCAATTTACCCAGCACAATTTTGTTAGCTGTCCAGCCAATGTCTTCAGCGCGCATGATCTCGTAGGTGTCGCGGTTTTTGAGCACGCCGTCTTGGTGAATGCCACTGGCATGGGCAAATGCGTTAGCGCCTACCACCGCTTTGTTGGGCTGAACCACAAAGCCGGTGGTCTGGCTGACCATGCGGCTGGCGGGCAAAATTTGCGTGGTGTCAATGCCCATCACCAAGTTGAAATAGTCTTTGCGTGTTTTAACCGCCATGACCACTTCTTCCAAGCTGCAGTTGCCAGCGCGCTCGCCCAAGCCGTTGATGGTGCACTCTACTTGGCGCGCGCCGCCAATTTTTACACCCGCCAAGCTGTTGGCCACAGCCATGCCCAAGTCGTTATGGCAGTGCACTGACCACACGGCTTTGTCAGAGTTAGAAATACGCTCGCGCAAGGTTTTGATAAAGTTGCCGTACAACTCTGGAATCGCGTAGCCCACAGTGTCGGGAATGTTGAGTGTGGTGGCACCTTCTTTGATGACCGCTTCGAGCACGCGGCACAAAAAGTCCATATCGCTGCGATAACCGTCTTCGGGGCTGAACTCTACGTCTTCCACCAAGTTTTTAGCAAATCGCACAGATTGCTTGGCCTGCTCAAACACTTGGTCAGGCGTCATGCGTAACTTGGCTTGCATGTGCAGGGGCGATGTAGCAATGAAAGTGTGGATGCGGCCCCGCTGCGCGCCTTTTAATGCCTCCCCAGCGCGTGAAATGTCGCGGTCGTTGGCGCGGGACAAACCGCAAATGATGGAATCTTTGATCGTGTTGGCAATGGCCTGCACGCATTCAAAATCACCATTCGAGCTGGCCGGAAAACCCGCCTCAATCACATCCACCTTTAAGCGCTCTAACTGGCGGGCAATGCGCAACTTTTCGTCTTTGGTCATCGACGCACCGGGCGACTGCTCGCCATCGCGCAAGGTAGTGTCAAAAATAATGAGTTTGTCAGGGCTAGTGGCGACTGTGGTCATGGTTGGCTCCTAGAGATGCAAGGTAAAAGTGAAAATTGAGTGGGCAAAGTAAATGGACAAAGAAAAAGGCCCGGTGTGTTAACAACGGGCCTTAAGAGGGGGTAAGCGCGTGCGCTACCAACTCCGCCCGGGTGGCAGTAGTAGTAGAGCAATCGAAATTCGGTTCATGCGATTAATGTAGCACATATTTATCTGCTGACCAACTGGGCTGTTATCAATGTGCTCGCCATTAACGAAGACGCATGCCGTGGTCAACGATTAGAGCTTACCTATAATGCCGAACAATCCTTACAAAATGGAGTTTTCATGGCATTTTCTAAAACCTCAATCGGTTGGCTTTCTTTGGCTTGCATATTGAGCTTAACCGCCTGTGGCAAGCAGGAAGCAGGTACAGAGCTTGGCAAGGGTGGCTCGGTGGTGACGGGCTCTGGTGGGCCAGCAGGTGCTAAGAATGCAGCCAAAGAACTTATCACTTGTGACGCCCCGGTGGCTGTAGTGTCGCTGGTTGAAAACAGAGGTGGTTATATTGGCATCGGTCGCGGAGGTCTGCCAGAATCACCATTGCCGCTGGTGCGGGTGATGATGCAGCAAAGTGGCTGTTTTCGCATTGTCGACCGAAATTCTGGTTTAGAGCAAACCATCAATGAGCAAGCTTTAAAAGACAAAGGCGTACTGCGATCTGACGAGGCAGGCAATGTGAAAAAAGGCCGTGGCATTGTGGCGCAGTACAGCGTGGTGCCTAGCCTCACTTTTTCTGAACAAGACGCTGGGCGCAATATTGGCGGCGTTTTATCGGCTGTGGGCCTAGACAAGGTGGCCGGTTTAGCGTCACAAGTCAAGTTCAAAGAAGCGCAAGTGGTTTTGCTGCTGACTGATAACGAAACTACAGAACAACTATCCTCAGCCACCGGTGCAGCCCGCACTACTGACTTAGGTATAGGCGGTTTGGTCGCCGGCAAAACTGGTGGCGCTGGGGGCATAGGCTGGAGCAACACAAATGAGGGCAAAGTCATTGCAGCAGCATTTTTAGATGCGCACAATAATTTGGTAACTCAGGTACGTACTCTAGCGGCTAAGGCTTTGCCGGAAGCTGTGGCGGTGAAGAAGAAGTAAAACTAGCGCAAATGCCTAATGCAAACCGCGCTCTTCGGGTTCGTCTTTAGACGTAGCGATCACGCTGGTTTGCAAACCTTTGGCTTTACGGTACGCATACACCACGTACCCGCTCAAACCATAAGCCACAAACACGCTAAACAGCACAATGGGTGGATCAATGGTGATAATGGCAAAACCCAAGGCTATAGCCACCACCACAATAAACGGCACGGATTTTTTAAAATTGATGTCTTTAAAGCTGTAATACGGGACATTGGTCACCATCGTCAGGCCAGACAACAAAGTAAAAGCAAACATCACCCATTTGGCGCTGGCTGCCGTCACATCTTGGTCAGTCATAAGCCATATGAAGCCTGCTACTAAGGCGGCAGCTGCAGGGCTGGGCAAGCCTTGAAAATATCGCTTATCCACCACGCCAGTGTTTACGTTAAAACGTGCCAAGCGCAGCGCAGCGCAGGCGCAGTACACAAACGATGCAATCCAACCCCAGCGGCCCAAGTCTTTAAGCGACCATGCATAGGCTATGAGCGCGGGTGCCGCGCCAAAGCTGACCATGTCGGACAGGGAATCCATCTGCTCGCCAAACGCGCTTTGCGTGTTAGTCATGCGGGCTACGCGGCCGTCCAAGCTGTCTAGCACCATGGCGCAAAACACACCAATAGCGGCCTCGGTAAAGCGACCATTCATTGCCATGACTACGGCATAGAAGCCACCAAACAAACCCCCTAAGGTAAATAAGTTGGGGAGTATGTAAATACCTTTTTTGCGCGGCTTGGCCAATTGCAAAGGTGTGGGAGAGGTTTCGTGTCCATCATGCATAGCGAGAGTGTAAAGCACTAGAGCGCAAAAGACAAAACCGCCACAACGTACGCTGTGGCGGTTCTGTAGGATAAATGGCCGCGCAAATGGGCGGCTTGGTGTGTAACTTAAAAAGCTTAGTTGCGGGTTTGGTCGACCAGCTTGTTTTTAGCAATCCAAGGCATCATGGCGCGCAGCTGGCTGCCCACTTTTTCAATCGAATGCTCAGCGGTCAAGCGGCGGCGTGCGGTCATGCTTGGGTAGTTAGTGCGGCCTTCCAGGATGAACATCTTGGCGTACTCACCGGTTTGAATGCGCTTTAAGGCATTGCGCATGGCTTCGCGCGATTGCTCGTTGATGACCTCTGGGCCAGTGACGTATTCACCGTACTCAGCGTTGTTAGAGATCGAGTAATTCATGTTGCCGATGCCGCCTTCGTAGATCAGGTCAACAATCAATTTCAACTCGTGCAAGCACTCAAAGTAGGCCATCTCAGGGGCGTAACCGGCTTCTACCAAGGTCTCGTAGCCCATCTTGATGAGTTCGACTGCACCACCGCACAACACAGCTTGTTCACCGAACAAATCGGTCTCGGTTTCTTCTTTGAAATTGGTTTCAATGATGCCAGCCTTGCCGCCACCGTTGGCCATGGCATACGACAAAGCCAAGTCGCGGGCTTTGCCGCTGATATCTTGGTGCACAGCCACTAGGTGGGGCACGCCGCCGCCTTGGGCGTAGGTATTGCGCACGGTGTGGCCGGGGGCCTTAGGTGCGACCATCCATACGTCTAAGTCAGCGCGGGGCACCACTTGGTTGTAATGCACGTTAAAGCCGTGGGCAAAAGCCAGCGACGCGCCTTTTTTCAGGTGCGGCTCGATTTCTTTGTAGACAGCGGCAATGTTCTCGTCGGGTAGCAAAATCATCACTACGTCAGCGGCAGCGACTGCTTCATTGACTTCAGCGACTTTCAGGCCAGCCTTGGCGACTTTGTCCCAGCTAGCGCCACCTTTGCGCAAACCGACCAGCACCTTGACGCCGCTATCGTTTAAGTTTTGCGCATGGGCATGGCCCTGGCTGCCGTAGCCAATGATGGACACGGTTTTGCCTTTGATCAGGCTTAGATCGCAATCTTTATCGTAAAAAACTTTCATTTTCTTTTCTCCGGTTGGGGTGGTTGGTTTGGTTAAGGATTAATCCGGGCTTGTCCGGACGCAGAGGGCGCAAAAGTTACGCAGAGGACGCAAAATAACAGCCAAAAAAGAACAAGGAAAATTAAGAAGCCGGTGACTTCATCAGATTTAGATTTCATTTTGCTAGTTTTTTTCTTTGTCTTCTTTTGCGTCCTTTGCGTAACTTTTGCGCACTCTGCGTCCGCAAGTTCGGTATTCAGTATTTAAATATTAAGGCAGCTAAACACGCAGTATTCTCTCACCACGCCCGATGCCGCTGGCACCCGTGCGAACGGTCTCAAGGATAGCTGTGCGGTCGATGGCTTCTAAGAATGCGTCGTTTTTGCTGTGGTCACCGGTCAATTCTACGGTGTAGCTTTTCTCGGTCACGTCGATGATGCGGCCACGGAAGATGTCGGCTAAGCGCTTCATTTCTTCGCGCTCTTTGCCCACCGCACGCACTTTGACCATCATCAATTCGCGCTCTGTGTAAGCGCCTTCTGTGAGGTCTACCACTTTAACAACTTCGATTAAGCGGTTTAAATGCTTGGTGATTTGCTCAATCACATCGTCTGAGCCAATCGTGACGATGGTCATGCGCGAGAGCGATTTGTCTTCGGTGGGTGCAACGGTCAACGACTCGATGTTGTAACCACGGGCGGAGAATAAACCTACAACACGCGAGAGCGCACCGGGTTCGTTTTCTAAAAGTACTGCAATGATGTGTTTCATGGGATTCCTCTTTTCTGAGCCCTCCCCGCTTGTCGGTAAACAAACGGCTTGGCTGCAAATAGATTTATCTAAGGGTTAAGTTTTTTCATTCGGACTTCCGGACGCTAAGTTCGCTAAGGTTACGCGAAGGACGCAAAAGGGGAAAAATAAATTCAAAATTTGAATTCCAAATCAAGTTTTAAATTTAAAGTCCATTTCGGTTTTCTTTATCTTCTTTCGCGCCCTTTGCGTAACCTTAGCGTTCTTCGCGTCTGGTTTTCGGTATTGATTTTCGGTATTGGTTTTTGGTATTAAAGGTCTTCGCTGCTCAAAAGCATTTCGTTAATGCCCTTGCCTGCCTTGACCATCGGGTAGACGTTTTCGGTAGGGTCGGTGCGGAAATCCATAAACACCGTGCGATCTTTTAGCTTGCGAGCTTCGCGCAGCGCAGGCTCTACGTCTTGCGGTTTTTCGATCAGCATGCCCACGTGGCCATAAGCCTCGGCCAGTTTGACAAAGTTAGGCAGCGCGTCCATGTAGCTGTGGCTGTAGCGGCCTTCATAGTCCAGTTCTTGCCACTGGCGCACCATGCCCAGATAGCGGTTGTTGAGCGACACAATTTTAATCGGGGTGTTGTATTGTAAGCAGGTAGACAGCTCTTGAATGCACATCTGCACCGAACCCTCGCCCGTGACGCAAAACACCTCTGCTTGCGGCTTGGCCAGTTTGATGCCCATGGCATACGGAATGCCCACACCCATAGTGCCCAAGCCACCTGAGTTGATCCAGCGGCGTGGCTGGTCAAAACGATAAAACTGCGCGGCCCACATTTGGTGCTGGCCCACGTCAGACGTGATGTAGGTGTCGCTGTCTTTGGTCATGTTCCACAGGCTTTGCACTACGGCCTGCGGTTTGATGACGTCTTTATTGCCTTTGTCATAAGTTAAGCAATCGCGTTTGCGCCAGTTGTCAATCGTCTCCCACCATGCGCCCAGTGCGTTGGCATCAGGCTTGGTGGTGGACTCTTTGATCATGGCGATCAGCTCGGTCAGCACGTCTTTCACATCGCCCACGATGGGGATGTCGACTTTGACGCGCTTAGAAATAGACGATGGGTCGATGTCAATGTGGATGATCTTGCGTTCGTTCTGTGCAAAATGTTTAGGGTTACCAATCACGCGGTCATCAAAACGTGCGCCTACCGCCAGCAGCACGTCACAGTTTTGCATGGCTTGGTTGGCCTCAACCGTGCCGTGCATGCCCAACATACCTAAAAATTTGCGGTCGCTGGCCGGGTAAGCGCCCAAGCCCATCAAGGTGTTGGTGCAAGGATAGCCCAGCATGTCCACCAAGGTGCGCAGCTCAGCGCTGGCGTTAGACAAAATCACGCCGCCGCCAGTGTAAATGTAAGGACGCTTGGCGTTCAGCAGTAGCTGAAGTGCCTTGCGGATTTGCCCGCTGTGGCCTTTGCGCACTGGTTGGTAGCTGCGCATCTCCACAGGTTTTTTGTATTCGGTGTGGTCGAAAGCTGTTTTATTAAAGCTCACGTCTTTTGGAATGTCCACTACCACTGGGCCTGGGCGGCCACTGCGTGCAATATGGAATGCGCGCTTCATGGTCTCAGCCAAATCGCGTACGTCTTTGACTAAAAAGTTGTGTTTAACGATAGGGCGGGTGATGCCCACGGTGTCACATTCTTGAAAAGCGTCTAGGCCAATCGCGTGCGTAGGCACCTGACCGGTGATGATGACCATGGGTATGCTGTCCATGTACGCCGTGGCAATACCTGTGACGGCATTAGTCGCACCGGGCCCAGAGGTGACCAGCGCCACGCCCACATCGCCTGTGGCGCGGGCATAGCCGTCGGCTGCGTGCACCGCAGCTTGCTCATGGCGCACCAAAATGTGCTGCATGGTCTCTTGCTTGTAAAAAGCGTCGTAGATGTGCAACACGGCACCGCCGGGGTAGCCCCAAACGTACTTTACGCCTTCGGCTTGCAGTGTTTTAACTAGGATTTCTGCGCCGCGTAATTCGGGCAATTGGCCAGCTGCTGTGGCAGATGTAGTGGTAGACGAGGCTACCGAGGCGATTTCAGCCTTAGAGATTTCCATGTTCAACCTTTCAAAGCTTCTCTGACGAAACTTGAGTGTTACCCCTCACGCGCTCTTGCGAAGCCGTTGCGGGACTTAAGCGCTCTGACCATGGACGGACTACTGTGCGTCGGATCAGAACCCGTTTGCTGGTGCTTGACTAGCAAAAGGTATTATCGCACTGCAGCAAAGCAATTTTTCGCACTGCAATGCAAAAACTGCCTTAAAACTTTATGCAAAGCCTGAAAACAGGCCCCGCAATGCCATAATTTGCCCCTTATTGATATCGTCCGATCAAAAGCGGATGCCCTAAAAACTAACCCGCACCCGCTTTGGCTACCGAGCAAGAAATCTCCGACTTTTTGAAAAGTGTTGAAAAACGCGCCTTCAAACGCTCGGTCTACCATGTGCGCGACGAAGACGCTGCGCTAGACATCGTGCAAGACAGCATGATCAAACTGTGCGAGGCTTATTCAGACAAGCCCGCAGCTGAGCTGCCGATGCTGTTTCACCGCATCTTGTCTAATACAACTTTAGACTTTTTTCGCCGTAAAAAGACCCGTAACGCCATTTTCTCGAATATGAGCGATTTTGAAGTCGCCGGGGAAGACGGCGACTTCGATTTATTGGAAACTTTAGAGGCGCTGGACCACTCAGAGGGCACTGAAAGTGCGCAAACTAGTATTGAGCGGGCACAAACCTTGCGTCAAATCGATGGTGAAGTGCAACAGTTGCCCACACGTCAACGGGAAGCCTTCCTGATGCGTTACTGGGAGGAGATGGACGTGGCTGAAACCGCTGCGGCCATGGGGTGTTCTGAGGGGAGCGTAAAAACGCACTGTTCTCGGGCAGTCCAAGCACTGAGCAAAGCACTCAAAGCCAAGGGAATAAAACTATGACGAACGCCAACACACCGCAACTGGATGCATTACAAGACCGATTCGGTCTGAAAATTATCGCCAGCTTGAACGAGCAGACCCTACCCCACGACATTTCCGAACGCCTGCGCGTAGCCCGCCAAATGGCTATTGCGCGTATGCCAAAAGTACTTGCCGTGCAAGCTGCGTCTTCGGTCAACATGTCTGGTGGCGCATCTGTTCTGGGCGGTAGCCCGTTTGACGATGGCTCCAGCTGGTTTAACCGCATTGCGTCTGCCTTGCCGTTACTGGCTTTAGTGGCCGGCCTGATGATGGTTGGCTCGATGACTGACGACCAAAATGCCCGCGAGATTGCCGATGTTGACGTGCAACTGCTGACCGACGACCTGCCCCCTGCCGCGCATACCGACTCTGGTTTCGCCCAATATTTAAAATTTGGCCCGCCTCAGCCTTAATTTTATTGACCGCCATGTCTGCTTCCGCCGCCCTAAACTCTAGCCTGCGCTGCGCACTGCGCGCCACGCTAGTGTGTGCGGCTTTAGGTCTAATGGCTAGTGCGAATGCACAGACTAGCGCACCTGCTGTTAAGGCCACCGCTGCTGCAACACCAGCCAATTCAACAGCGCCAACAGCTGTCACGGAAGTTGCAAAAACCAGCGGCCCTCAATGGAAAGATTTACCGCCAGCGCAGCAGGCCGCTTTAGCGCCTTTATCTGCCAGCTGGCAGGGCATGAACAGCAACCAAAAAAGCAAGTGGCTGGCGTTGTCTAAAAATTACGCTACCTTGCCTGCAGCAGAGCAAGGCAAACTCCAAACCCGCATGAGCGACTGGGCCAAGCTCAGCTCCCAGCAGCGCGCTCAGGCACGGCATAATTTCGCAGTTAACCAAGCCTTGACCAGCGGCTTAACCTCTGAGCAGCGCGCCGCACAATGGCAGGCTTACCAGCTACTCAGCCCACAAGAAAAACTGCAATTGGCCGCCAAGTCAACCAAGGCCCCGGTAGGCACCGCCACCGACCCGAGCCCAAGCGCGCCTTTAAGAAACGCGCCAGCTTTGCAGTTTGGCTCGGCCAAAGCCTTAGCGGGTCAGCCCAAGGCGGCGGCTACAGCCAACACCAAAATTACCATTGCACCGCATCTGCAAAAAAGCAACAGCCTCAAATCTACCGTGTCGTCAGCAGACGTAGACAACGCAGCGGGCACAGCACGCCAGTAACCAGTTTCTAGTCTAGGGCTGCCCTTGGCAGCTACAACGTTGGGCTGAGCGTGTTGCTACACTTGGTCTCTAAAAGATATATCAAAACCCTTTGCAGTCCAAGTATTTATTGCTCAAGTAGCTATGAAAAATATAGCAAATCAATCTCTCCCTGCCACAGGCTCTACACCTGACTGCGTTGCTGCATTGTTGGGCCAGCCGCATACCATGGCGGGCCTGCGCAAGCGCATGGCTTGCTGGGTGTACGAAGGCATGCTGATGTTTGCAGTGGCTTTTATCGCCACTTGGTTGTTCAGCACACTAGGCCAGATGCGCAACGCTATGGACGCCCGCCACCCCCTATTGCAGGGTTTTTTATTTGTGGTGTTTGGTGTGTACTTTGTGTGGTTTTGGCATAAGGGGCAAACCTTAGCGATGAAGACTTGGCACATCCGGGTGATGGACTTGCACGGCCAACAGATCAGCCAGCGTCGTGCATTGGCGCGCTATGTTTTAAGCTGGCTGTGGTTTGTGCCGCCACTGGCAATGCTGGCGTTTTTTAAGCCCTCTGGGTGGCAAATTACACTGTGGCTAACGGTGTGGGTTGTGGCGTACGCCGTGCTCAGCCGTCTGCTCCCCTCCAAGCAGTTTGTGCATGATGTGCTGGCTGGCACGCGCTTGGTCAATCATGCGCCTATGAGCAAATCGACACCGGCTTAAATCTTAGGCCAACGCAGCCCAAAAGGGCGCAGCGTTTGGGCGACAATCTCAGCATGACCGAACCCCATCACACCCATGACCAAAGCGCCGAGCGCGAAGCGCCTAATGCTCAAAAATCACGCACCGGGCTGCGCCGCGTCTTGCACGCAGCTGGCTATTCGCTGCAAGGCCTGCGTGCAGGCTGGGGTGAAACCGCCTTTCGCCAAGAGGCCATCGGTGCCATGGTGCTGGTGCCGGCAGCTTTTTGGGTAGGCCGTGGCTGGCTAGAGGTGGCCATGCTGATTGCAGTGATCGTGCTGGTGATGATCACCGAGCTGCTGAACACCGGCATTGAAACCGCCATCGACCGCATCGGCCCCGAATGGCATGACCTGTCTAAACGCGCCAAAGACATGGGCTCGGCTGCCGTACTGCTAAGCCTGGTGCTGTGCAGCGGAGTTTGGGTATTTGCGCTCTATGCACGGTTTTTTGCGCATTAAAGTCGTTAAATGACGCCAAAGTCTCTTAACTTACCTTAAATACATTTTGGTTGTTTTCATGAAAAAACCTGCATTTTCATTGTGTGTCTATTGCGGCTCCCGCGACGGCGCGCAACCCGCCTTTGCTTCAGCCGCTACCGAAGTAGGCCGCTGGATAGGCAGCCACGGCGGGCAGCTGGTGTATGGTGGTGGCAAAAACGGCCTGATGGGCATTGTGGCCAAGGCCACGCTAGAGGCTGGCGGTACAGTAGTAGGTATCATCCCACAGGGCTTGGTAGACCGCGAATGGGCCAACAACGACTGCACCGAACTGCATATCGTCAAAACCATGCATGAGCGCAAAGCCATGATGGCCGAGCGCGCCGACGCCTTCATCGCCCTGCCCGGCGGCATTGGCACGTTTGAAGAGTTTTTTGAGATTTGGACCATGAAGCAGCTTGGCTACCTGGACAAACCCATCGGCCTGCTCAACACCAACGGCTACTACGAGCAGCTGATCGCATTTTTACAAACCAGCGTAGCCGAAGGCTTTGTCAGCGACTGGCAAATGGACATGGTGCGCATGGAAGCCGAGGCTGAGTCGCTGTGCCAGCACTTGATTGAAGCGGCGGGGATGAACCCTGTTTCAAGCCATTTTGACTAGTCACAAGGTGTGCTTAAGGCACGGCACGACAAAAAGGCGACCGAGGTCGCCTTAGTTTTTGGTGCAACCGGTAGCTTACACCGCTGCTTCGTCTTCTTCACCCGTGCGAATGCGCACCACGCGCTCTACGCTGGTGACAAAAATTTTGCCGTCACCAATCTTGCCGGTACGGGCGGCTTTGACGATGGCGTCGACACAGCGGTCAACGTCTACGCTTTTTACGGTCACTTCAACTTTCACCTTGGGTAAAAAGTCTACGACATATTCAGCGCCACGGTACAGCTCGGTGTGGCCTTTTTGGCGGCCAAAACCTTTGACCTCGGTGACTGTCAGGCCCGTCACGCCGCAGTCAGCCAATGCCTCACGGACTTCTTCTAGTTTGAAAGGTTTAACGATGGCGGTGATTTGTTTCATAGATGTCTCTTGTTAAATGCTGGGTGCGGGGGAAATACGGGGGAATTCGGGGATTTTTTGAACGCAGAGGACGCAAAGGTTTCGCAAAGGGCGCAAAAAAAGAGAATACCAAAAAAATACCAAAAATAGAATTTAATTTGGATCGATTCACATTGGATCTATTTTTTATGTACTTCCTATATCTTCCTTCAATATTTTACAAATTTTCTTTTTTCTTAATTTTTTCTCTATTTCCCTGTTTCTTTTCTCTCTCTACTTTTGTCTTCTTTGGTATTCTTCTGCGTCCTCTGCGAAACCTTCGCGCCCTCTGCGTTCAAAAAATCCCCGCATTAAAACCTAAGCCGACCAACCAACTAAGCCCGAAACTTAGAAGTAATAGGATACCGCCAATCCTTGCCAAAGCTGCGGTGCGTGACGCGTATGCCCACGGGCGCTTGGCGGCGTTTGTATTCGTTGATTTTGATGAGGCGGGTAACCTTTTCTACATCGGCCTTATCAAAGCCTGCAGCAATGATCTCGTCGATGCCTTGGTCGTTTTCCATATAGCGCTCAAGGATGGCATCCAGCACTTCGTAGGGCGGCAGGCTGTCTTGGTCTTTTTGGTCGGCGCGCAGTTCGGCGCTGGGGGGGCGGGTGATGATCCGCAGGGGAATAGGGTTGGCGCAGGTGTTGTACGGGTTGTTTTCATTGCGCCAGTTTGACAACTTGAACACCGTGGTTTTGGCCAAGTCTTTGATCACCGCAAAGCCGCCCGCCATGTCGCCATACAGCGTGCAATAGCCAGTGGCCATTTCGCTTTTATTGCCAGTGGTCAGCACGATAGAGCCAAACTTGTTACTCAGCGCCATCAGCATGGTGCCGCGTATGCGGGCTTGGATGTTTTCTTCTGTGGTGTCTTCAGCCAAGCCTTTGAACTCGCCGGCCAGCGATGCCTTGAACGCCTCAAACTCGGGCACGATAGAAATCTCGTCGTAGCGCACGCCCATGCGCGCTGCCATCTCGCGTGCGTCGATCCAGCTGATGTCTGCGGTGTAGGGGCTGGGCATCATCACGGCGCGCACTTTGTCTTTGCCCAAGGCATCTACCGCAATCGCCATGACTAGGGCAGAGTCAATACCGCCCGACAAACCCAGGATGGTGCTGGGAAAGCCGTTTTTGTTCACGTAGTCGCGCACGCCCAGTACCAGCGCGTCCCACAGGTCAGCTTCATCAGTGCGGGCGGGCTGGGTAGACGCTATTATTTGTATAGCTGATTGAGCAGTAGATACTTGGACTACAGGGCTATTTGGTGCATTTTTTGTGGTTTCAACGGCTCTAGTAGCTTCAAAGATAAACAAATCTTCTTTAAAGCTTGGCGCATTGCCCGCCAGCGTGCCGTCGGCGTTTAAAACGAACGATGCGCCGTCAAACACCACCTCGTCTTGCGCGCCCACGTGGTGTGCGTAGGCCAGTGGCAGGCCGGTGTGCAACGCGCCCTCGCGCATGCGGGCAACGCGTTCACCGCTTTTGCCTACGTGGAAAGGCGATGCGTTGATGACGGCCAGTAGTTCGGCTCCTGCTTCTTTGGCCAGCTGGCCGGGCTCGTCAAACCATGCGTCTTCGCAGATCAGCAAGCCGACTGAAATACCTTCGACCTGGAACACGCACACACCTTGGCCGGGCGTGAAGTAGCGGCGCTCGTCAAATACTTGGTAGTTAGGCAGCTCACGCTTGGCATAGGTTTCTAGCTTGCGGCCCTCGCACAGCACGCTGGCGGCGTTGTAGCGGCGCTGCACAGCCACGCTTTTGGTGCGCAGTCCTTCACCGTTTTGAGCGCCTACTGGATGGCCCACCACCACGTGCAAGCCTTTTAACCCCGCCAGTTCGCGGGCCACGGTGTGCATGGCATCATCACAGGCTGTGATGAAGGCCGGGCGCAGCAGCAGGTCTTCAGCCGGGTAGCCGCAAATCGACAGCTCAGGCGTAAGCACTAAGCGCACGCCTTGGTCATAAGCGGTTTTTGACGCAGCGATAATTTTGGCAGCATTGCCCGCCAGGTCGCCTACGGTAAAGTTAAGCTGTGCAACACAGATTTTGAGAGACATAGTGTGAGAAAAAAAGGTTTTGAGCCAGGCAATGATGCAAGCCCTGTGGTTGATTATGTCACCCGAGTGCACACCTCGCCGCTAGAGGTGAATGCCCAGCAGTGGAACGCCCTGCTGGCCGCCAGCGACGCGCCCACGCCGTTTATGCGGCACGAATACCTGGCGGCATTGCACACCAGCGGCAGTGCCTGTGAGGCCACGGGTTGGCTGCCGCAGTTTGTCAGCATTTACAACGCTGATGAAACTCAGCTGATGGCCAGCGCGCCGCTCTACGTTAAAGACCATTCTTACGGCGAATATATTTTTGACCACGCCTGGGCCCGCGCCTACCAAGAGCACGGCTTGCGCTACTACCCCAAGGCTGTGGTGGCCGTGCCTTACACCCCCGTGCCCGGCACGCGGTTTTTATGCCAAAACAGCGTGCAGTCCAAGTATTTACTGCTCAAGCAGCTATTTTTTTGCGAGCAAAACCGCATCTCATCGTTGCATGCACTGTTTACATCTGACGCTGATAAAGCCATGCACGACGCGCACCCGCTGATGGCGCGGCAAACAGTGCAGTTTCACTGGACGAATAGTACCCCCACGCTCCCTGCTTCGCATGGTGCGCTGCCCCCCGAGGGGGAGCGTTTCGCCTTGGGGCGGCCCATCGGCGAAACATCCGACCCAACTGAGCCCTACGGCAGCTTCGACCATTACCTGTCGACGCTAGCCCAAGACAAACGCAAAAAAATCCGAGCCGAGCGCCGCAAGGTGGCCGACGCAGGCATCACGTGGCGCACCGCAGAGGGCGCAGCTATCAGCGCCAGCGATTGGGCGTTTTTCTACCGCTGCTACGAGCGCACCTACTTAGAGCATGGCAACGCACCGTATCTAACCCCAGCGTTCTTTGAAGCTATGGCCAACAACATGCCCGAAAACTGGGTGATGTTCATTGCCGAGCACAGCAGCCAACCGATTGCCAGCAGCCTGATCGCCGTGCAAACCACGCGCGACGAACAAAAAATAGCCTACGGCCGCTACTGGGGCGCGCTAGGTCGCGTAGACAGCCTGCACTTTGAAGCTTGCTACTACCAACCGCTGCAGTGGTGCATACAAAACGGCTACCACCGCTTTGAAGGCGGTGCCCAAGGCGAACACAAAATGGCCCGCGGCCTGCTACCCGTCACCACCCACAGCGCCCACTGGCTAGCCCACCCCCAGTTCGCCGATGCAGTGGCCAGGTTTTTAGAACGCGAAGGCGCTGGGATTGAAAACTATGTGGAGCATTTAGAGGGACGCAATCCGTTTCGCGGCGCTTGAGCATCATTTTTTTTGTTGCTCCGCCGCCTTGGCTTCTTGTTCCATAGTTTTGCACGATGGAAGTGACAACGAATCCAAAGTTGCTTGCCACCGAGCATGTTCATAGCGATATTGCAACGGCGATGATTTTGCAAAACCATGGCGGCCGGTAACGCGATTACCCATGCCTCCCGAGATTTTTATCGCCCAAGGTTGGCTGGCTGTAATTTGCATAATATTATTCAATTCTTTGGTGTAGGTATCCTTTGACTCAGGTCGCTCATAACCATATAGGGCATAGTGTTTACATATACTTAAACTGGCCTTCGGATTTTCTGCTTGATTGCGGTCTAAAAAATATAAACCGTTAAGAAGAAACACTTTTTGTATTTGATAAACACCTGCGGGAAGGCTTACCTTATCGTTAGTAGATAAATAGGTTTTTTCCTTCCCAAACAGAACAATTCCCGCGTATCCAACCTTGGTCGTTAGGTCGTCAAAAGTAAGCCCGTCGAAGGTCGTTGCCGCAAAGTAACCATGCATCTCGAAAGGACCTTGCGGGGTAATATGTAGGGTGGTTTTTAGAGCTTCAACTACTGCAAGACCGTATTGATCTAACGCAATTTCTTTCGATAAACGCACATTGGCCGTTACTCGTAACCCAACTTGCGTATCCGCAAGCAAATAGGGAGTTTCGCTCACGCTTTCAATACTGACGGACTTCGCAATGTCTTGAAGTCTCCAATCTGTCAATGGATGCGTAAAGTTGAAAATGAAAATTACAAGCGCTAAGAAAAATGCAGCCACTGCGAAAAACGAAAATCCTAGGAAAAATTTCACCTTCCTTAAATCGGATTCAGGCAATTTTTTACTGCAAAAAATTGCAAATATAACCGCGACCAACACTATGACTATCGCGATTAAGTACACATTAAGTTTAAAGAAAAATGCGCTAGTAAGTACCAGCAAATTGCACAGTACAAGTATCACTATATAAATTAGAGATACGGTTCCCAACGGCTGAGGTGCAAATAATTTCTCCAAATTGAATTTCATTTTTTGATTGTTTTTTAAACAGTCAAACTTCAGGCGCAAACATGGTTTGCAACGTAGATAAAGTGCGCTTCAGCGTAGCGCCATGCACAGCGCCTTCTTTGCGCACCAGGCGCACTTTGTCTAGCGTGCGAATCTGGTCTAGCAAAATCAACCCTGTTTTGCCTTTGAAAGTGATGGGCACGCGAAACGCGGCGGGACGCGAGCCAGTGGTCATGGGGGCGACGATAACGGTGCGCAGGTGGTTATGCATCTCTGGTGGAGAAATCAGCACACATGGGCGAGTTTTTTGAATCTCGCTGCCCACTGCAGGCTCAAGTTGTGCCAGCCACACCTCGCCCGTGGCTAGTTGGGCCGGCACTACCATTGCAGATCCGCATCACCTGCGTTTGCAAACTCGGGCCACACCAGCGCATCGTCCCCACTTTGCGCTATGCGTTTACTGTCTGCAGCCCAGCCCTGGCGCGGGTTGCGCTTGATAGGGCGAATCTCGATCACGCCATTGTTCACCTGCAAATCCGCCGCGTCTAGCAGACCTGTTTGCTCCAAAATAGGTTTGGGTATAAGCACTCCTTTAGAGTTACCCATTGTGCGGATAGCGACTTGCATGATTAAAGTTCCATTCAGTAATAAGCACAATGTTAGCACGAATTATATTTTTTAGTACGGCTAAGCATAACTAAAACAGAACGCCACATCTCATTAAAAATAGCCCAAAACCACCTTTAACTTTGTTTTTGCCCGACATGAAAGCTAACTACACGAACATGTCAGCCTATCTGGTAATGTTTATTGAGCAGTACATTAGCCAGCCAAAAGCCCGCGGCCTGCTATCCGTCACCACCCACAGTTTGCGATGCAGTGGCCAGGTTTTTAGAACGCGAAGGCGCGGGGATTGAGAGCTATGTGGAGCATTTGGAGGGGCGTAATCCGTATCGGACGTGAACCGATGCAATCGTCGTTTTGTCTACAGTTGCCATTGCATGCAACCATACAATTTTACGCACCCTTCCCGGCAATTTGCCGTACAATTTGTGTATTCGCTTTTTAAAACCATTCACTATGTCCGCCGTTCTATCCACCGCTCGCCTAGAAGCCCGCTTGCCTATCAACATCCACAACCTGCTTAAACAAGCTGCGGATTTGGAAGGGCGCAGCCTGACGGACTTTGTGGTGACCGCTGCGCATGAGGCGGCCAAACGGTCTATCGAGCAGGCGTACGTATTGCGGCTCTCGGTCGCAGACCAATCGGCATTTGCTGCCGCCTTGATTGACCCACCCAAGCCTAATGCAGCGCTCAAACGCGCCTTTGCCAAGCAACGCAAACTGATTGCGCCGTAAATGGCGGTTCCATATCGGGTAATGCCGCTGGCCGACGAACACGACCGTATAGTTTTTAACTGTGGTGTGCCTGCACTAGACAGCTACTTTCACCAGCAGGTGTCGCAAGATATTCGCAGGCGTATCACGTCATGCTTTGTTGCTGTAACGCAAGATAACGCCATTGCAGGTTATTACACACTAGCCTCTGCCAGTGTGGCGATAACAAACTTATCAGCCAACTTAGCCAAAAAACTACCGCGCTACCCCCTAGTGCCTGCGGTGCGCATGGGGCGATTGGCTGTTAGCACAACGCAGCGTGGCTTGGGTCTAGGCGCTGCGCTGCTGGCCAACGCCATGCAACGCGCCAGCCGCGCAGAGATAGCCGCTTATGCATTGGTCGTTGATGCCAAAGATGCGCAATCTGCAGCTTTTTACGCACACCATGGTTTGCAAGCCCTGCCTAATTCACAATTTACTATGTTTTTACCGTTGGCTAGCGTTACCCATTTACTGGCTAAGTGACACTATAAAATTCATAGCTGCTTGAGCAATGAATACTTGGACTACGGGCTTAAATCGCTACTTAAATACAGACGAGGCCATCATGAATTCACAACCTAACACTAACGGTATTTGCGCTACTAGCCGTTTACTGCCCTTCAAGCGGGTTGAAGTGTTTGCAGCATTTGCAGACCCGCAGCGCTTGGCTAATTGGTGGGGACCAGATGGGTTTAGCAACACGTTTGAGCTGTTCGAGTTCAAAGCCGGGGGGCGCTGGAAGTTTGTGATGCACGGGCCGGATGGCACAAACTATCCTAACGAAAACATTTTTCTACAAGTGTCGCCCGACAAAATTGTTATCCGGCATATCCTGCAGCCGCTGTTTACGCTGACCATCACACTGGCCGATCAAAGCAATGGCACCTTGCTCAGCTGGCACCAAGCCATAGATGATGCCGAGCTTGCAGCGCGCATCTGGCACATCATTAAGCCAGCCAATGAGCAGAATTTAAACCGCTTGCATGCTGTACTTTCAGCGGAAGCTTGATACTATGAAAATAATAGCTATAGACGTAATGAATACTTGAACTACAAGCACTTTTGATTGGTAAAATGCTGTTTTAGTACTTTTACTGAGTTGGTTTGATGTTTTACCTCTGTTATCTGCGCTGACTGAAGACGACGCAAACTACGCCCTGCGTGCCTTCACTACACCATGGCCCAGGGTGAGCGGTGGGAGCGTCTCGATGGAAAAATTGTAGAAAGGCGCGGGCACGACCTGAAGATGACCTTTAACCCGGTTTTGCCCGACAATTAAGTTTATGACAGAGCTTTCCACCTCAGCAGCCGCCACCACACCCCTAAGCGTGGGCACGCGCACGCCCACGGGCGCATGGCACAAGCGCTGGTGGCGCTCGCAAAGCCCGGCGCGGCAAGACCGTTACGCCATGCTGGCCCCGCTGCTGGCGGTGTTGATGTTTTTGGCAGCCATCGTGGCGGCGTTTGGGTATCTGCGGCTAGAGGAGATGGACCGCGAGCAAGAGGCGGTAAAACGCGATGTGGAATATGCCCAGCAGCGCGTGCGCCTGCGCCTTTTAGAGCGGCAAGAGCAGCTCATGCGTTTAGCGGCAGACGTTAGCAATAAGCAAATTGACAGTGAAGACTTCGTAGCCCAAGCCGAGGCGCTGGTGCAGCAGTACCCCGAGCTGCAGGCTGTGCTGTGGATAGACGCTAAAAAGCGCATCAAAATGGGCTACACCTCGCCCAGCGTGCTAGGCGCGCAAGTGCGGGTGGCAGGCGACATCATCAAAATGCCAGTAACTGACGCCACCTACGGCCTGGCCCGAGATGTGCGCCAGCCGGTGTATTCCGTCCCATTTGACACCGGCACGGGCACCACGGCCGTGCTACAGGTGCATGTGCCGCTGGCCGACGCAGGCCGCTTTGCCGGTGTGGTGGTGGGTGAATACAACATCGATGCTTTGCTGCGCTACGCCGTCCCCAGCGAGATAGCGGCCAAATACGCTGTGGCTCTGTTGGACGATAAAGACAAAATACTGGCGGGCAACACCACGCCCGCGCGCAACGCAGCGGCTAAGTTTCTGCCCTGGACGCAACAAGACAATAGCTACGAGATTCCGGTGGCACCCATTGGCAACGGGCTGATCATTCGCGCGCAGGCCTACCGCACATCGCCAGGCTTGGTAGGCAGCGGGCTGTTTTGGCTGGTGGCCGTGCTCAGCCTGATGACGGCGTGGATGCTGCTGGGCACCTGGCGGCATACCCGCAGGCGCATTCAGGCACAGTCTGCGTTGATTAAAGAAACCAATTTTCGCCGGGCGATGGAAAACTCCATGCTCACCGGTATGCGCGCGCTAGACATGCAGGGCCGCATTAGCTATGTGAACCCGGCGTTTTGCCAAATGACGGGCTGGACAGAGACCGAGCTGGTGGGCCGCACAGCGCCCTTCCCCTATTGGCCTGAGGAAGACCGCGAATCATTAGCCTCTAAGCTAGAAGACGAGCTAGCAGGCCGCACCACACCGGGCGGTTTTCAGGTGCGGGTAAAACGCAAAGACGCGCATATTTTTGATGCGCGTATGTATGTGTCGCCGCTGATCGACCCCAAGGGCGCGCAAACCGGCTGGATGACGTCGATGACCGATATCACCGAGCCTAACCGTGTGCGCAAGCAGCTCAGTGAATCGTACGAGCGGTTTACCACCGTGCTAGAGGGCTTAGACGCTAGCGTATCAGTAGCGCCGCTGGGCAGTGCCGAGCTATTGTTTGCTAACAAGCTGTACCGCCAGTGGTTTGGCTCGCACACCGAAGGGCATTTAAATTTGGTGGCCCAAGCAGGCCGCCCCGATGCACCCCGCGGCGAAACCGATGACGATGTGGACGCACTGGCCGGCCTGCCCGTGGGCGAGCTAACGGTCGCCCAAAGCGAAAACGCTGAAATTTTTATACCCACCTTGGGCAAATGGCTAGAGGTACGCTCGCGCTACCTTAGCTGGACCGACGGCCGATTAGCGCAAATGGTGATTGCCACCGACATTACGCCGCGCCGCAAGGCCGAGGAGCAGTCTGCCGCGCAAGCCGAACGCGCGCAATCTGCCAGCCGCCTGATCACCATGGGCGAGATGGCCTCATCGGTAGCGCACGAGCTTAACCAGCCGCTCACGGCCATCAACAATTATTGCAACGGCATGGTGCACCGCATTAAAGGCAAGCAAATTAATGAAGAGGACCTGCTGGCCGCGCTGGAGAAAACAGCTAAACAAGCGCAGCGCGCTGGGCAGATCATTCAGCGCATTCGCAGCTTTGTAAAACGCTCAGAGCCTAACCGCACTTTGTCAGATATCAACACCATGGTGGCCGAGGCTTTAGAGCTGGCCGAGATAGAACTGCGCCGCCGAAACGTGCGCCTAAAGCACTATGTGGCCGCGCGCTTACCGCAACTGCTGGTAGACCCTATTTTGATTGAGCAGGTGCTGGTTAACTTAATGAAAAACGCTGCTGAGTCGGTAGACCACGCCCAGCGCCCCAGTGCGCGCCGCAGTGTGGAGCTGCGCGTGATGCCCAAGCCCATGGCGGGCCAAGGTGATGTGGTGGAATTTAGCGTGACCGACAGTGGCAAGGGCTTGGCGCCTGAGGTGCTGGAGCGCCTGTACGAAGCGTTTTTCTCGACCAAGGCCGAGGGCATGGGCATAGGGCTGAATTTATGCCGCTCCATCGTCGAGTCGCACCAGGGCCGGATGCAGGCCGAGAACCTCTACAATGGCAGTGAAATCAGCGGTTGTAAGTTCAGCTTTTGGCTGCCCATGGCACAAGGTGCGTTAGGGTTGGCAGACGCAGAACCTGCAGCGGCTAATAAATAAGCAGTTGCTATAAATTACATAGCTAGTTAAGCATTAAATACTTGGACTTTGGCAATATTCGTTCGAAAAAGGCAGTAACAACATGAGTTTAATCCCGAAAAAAGGCACCGTGTACGTAGTGGACGACGACGAAGCCGTGCGCGACTCGCTGCAATGGCTGCTAGAAGGCAAAGACTACCGTGTGCGCTGCTACGACTCAGCAGAGACGTTTTTAGCCCGTTACGACCAGCGCGAGGTAGCTTGTTTGATCGTCGACATCCGCATGGGCGGCATGACCGGCCTGGAGCTGCAAGACAAGCTGGTGGAGCGCAAGTCGCCCCTGCCCGTGGTGTTTATCACCGGTCACGGTGACGTGCCCATGGCAGTAGACACCATGAAAAAAGGCGCGATGGACTTTATCCAGAAGCCTTTTAAAGAAGAAGCTTTGGTGTCGCTGGTAGAACGCATGCTGGAGCAAGCCAAAACCAGCTTTGCTGGCCACCAGCAAGCTGCCAGCCGCGACGCGCTGCTAGGCAAGCTAACCGGTCGCGAGGCACAGGTGCTAGAGCGCATCGTCGCGGGCCGCCTGAACAAACAAATTGCCGACGACTTGGGTATCAGTATCAAAACTGTCGAGGCGCACCGCGCCAACATCATGGAAAAGCTCAACGCTAATACCGTGGCTGACCTATTAAAAATTGCTTTGGGACAAAACGCTCCTAAGGTTTAAGGCATGACAGCACAACTGATTGACGGTGTAGCACTGTCGACCCAACTGCGTGCCGACGTAGCGCGCCGCACTACTGCACTTAAAGCCAAGGGCATCACTCCTGGCCTGGCTGTAGTGCTAGTAGGCGACAGCCCTGCATCTCAGGTGTATGTGCGCAACAAAATCAAAGCCTGTGCAGACGCGGGCTTGCATTCAGTGCTAGAAAAACACGATGCCACAATGACCGAGGCCGCATTGTTGCAACTGGTAGACAGGCTCAATAACGACCCTGCGATTCACGGCATTTTGGTGCAACTGCCCCTGCCCGCGCACATCGACGCTAACAAAGTTATTGAAGCTATCGCTCCTGAGAAAGACGTAGACGGTTTTCACATCGCCAGCGCAGGCGCGCTGATGGTGGGCCAACCGGGCTTTTGGCCCTGCACGCCGTATGGCTGCATGAAAATGCTCAAATCATTGAACGATGGCAAAGGCTACAACCTTAAAGGCAAACATGCTGTTGTCATAGGCCGCAGCAACATCGTAGGCAAGCCCATGGCCATGATGCTATTGCAGCAAAATGCCACTGTCACCATCTGCCACAGCGGCACCGCCAACCTTAAAGCCATCACCCTGCAAGCCGACGTGATTGTGGCCGCAGTGGGCAAACGCAATGTGCTGACCGCCGACATGGTTAAACCCGGCGCAGTCGTGATCGACGTAGGCATGAACCGCGACGACGCAGGCAAGCTGTGCGGCGACGTAGACTTTGCAGGCGTGAAAGAAGTTGCCAGCTACATCACCCCCGTGCCGGGTGGTGTGGGGCCGATGACGATTACGATGTTGTTGGTCAACACGATTGAAGCGGCGGAGCGCGCTGTGCCTGCTGCAAATGCCGCGCATGCACGCTAGCCTCATAATCGGTTAGTTTTGCGTTAAAAAAAGCGTAAATATCCGCTACAGGGGTGGCAACTTCTACAGACTCTAAACCTTCGTCGCGCTTATCTAGTGGTATGAGGCCGCGCAATATCAGCCGCTCAATCTCGCCATCCTGGGTGCCATCGGCCAGCCTTGCTACCGTATCAAAAAGCGCTTCGCAGGAGTAAGCATGGTCACGCATCAGCACCATCAGGTCAAATAAATCACGTGATCGAACACGGTCTTGCAGTACCAATGTTTTCGCTGTCTTCAATGCATCCAAGGACAGTACCGCAAACGCACAGCCTGGCTGCAAATCACGCGGTGTGTTGCGCCAAAATTCAAATCGCCTAGGATGCTTGTGAGGGCTGGCTGCAAAAAAAGTAACTTTGACACCATCGACGTTGTAGTCGCGCGCATAGTCTCCCAATCGCTCGCCCGTGTTGATTCGAAAAGTAGATTCTTGCGCTGAATCAGTGACCAAATCTGCACTGTGCCCCTGCTCTTGCAATTGCCACACCAAGCGGTCGATTTGCTCAGTGGGCAGTTTGCCGTTTTTATCGCAGAAGACAAAATCTAAATCATTGCTCATTCGGTGCGCAATGTGCAATGCCAGCGCGGTACCACCCATCAGCAAAAATCCTCGAGTCAGCTCTGACGCTGCCAGTGTATGAAACACCGCCTGGGTTTGCGGATGTAGGCTATGGGTTTGAAACACGTAGCTCCCCTTGGGCAATGCCCGGCATCAATGCGCCCAGAGCGCCTGCATGCAGGTCAATCTCAAAATCTTGAGCAACCTGTTCCACCCGGCCTGCGCCATAGTGAGCAAAAATTTTAGACACATCCATAAACCTCGCCCTGTCCAGCACTTTGCCTATCAGCGCTGCATCTGTAATATGGGCATTCGACCAGTCATACGGAAAGTCTAAGCCCAGCACCTCAGATTTACGCAAGACGGCTGCAGGTGAAGCGGCTGACACTACTGCCTCATATGAGCCTGCGACGGATTTTTTTTTGCCTCCCAGGCCCGCCCGCTTGCGCAAAGGCGCAGCTTTAGCGGTTGGCGATAATGAGCCATCTTGCCCAAACTGCTCTGCTTGGGCCCAATCAGCCAAGTCGCCAAGCTGCCCCAAAGCCCACAAAATAGCCGCATAGTCGGCCATGGCACCCAAGCCTGATGACTCGATCTTACGCAAAGTGCTGTATGCCACGCCGCAGCGCTGCGCCAAAGCGACTTGGGTCAAATTTTGCTTTAAGCGCGCGGTTTTAATGCGCTGTCCAAGCAGGGCAAGTACAGTTTGCGATGAATTAACTGCTAGCATATAGACACTTATTAAACTTAACTGTTAATATAATAGCATAAACTTCTAATTTACAGTAACCGCTCCAATACAGATTTAGCGCCCACAATAGGTTGTCTATGTGCAAATGAGTCAAACCACCATGCCCCTACCACCACCGCCTTCAACGCACCACGCCGCACATTTACTACCCAGCGACCTGCGTGCTGCCGCGCAACTGGCCACCAGCGCTACCCGCAGCGTGGCGCGCATAGCCGAGGGCGTAAGCCAAGCTGTATGGAGCACGCTAGGCGCGCCCAGCGGCAAGTCAGCAGACCAAACGCGCGGCATCACTGGGCTGGTGTACCAAAGCGTGCAGGGCATCACCGGTATCGTTGGTAAAAGCATCGACACGGCCTTAGCTAAGCTGCTGCCGCACACCGAACAAGTAGGCACCACATCCGCCCAACGCGAAGCCGTATTGGCGGCCTTAAACGGTGTGCTGGGTGACCACTTAGCCGCCAGCGGCAACGCACTGGCCACGCCCATGACCCTGCGCTACCAGGGACATGCGCTCAGCTGGCAAGCCATGCCGCCCAAAGCCAAGGTGTCTGGCAAAGTACTGCTGCTAATTCACGGCCTGTGTATGAATGACTTGCAATGGCACACCACGAACGCACAAGGCGATGTAGTTGATCACGGCGCTAGCGTGGCTGCCGCATTGCATGCCACACCGATTTATCTGCGCTACAACACAGGCTTGCACACGTCTACTAACGGCCAATTGCTGTGCGACCAGCTTGAACTCTTGATACAGCATTGGCCCAAGCGCATCACCGAGTTGACTATTGTGGTGCATAGCATGGGCGGCCTAGTAGCGCGCAGTGCAGTGCGTGCGGCGCAACGCACTGACCGCGCCGATAAGACTGGTAAATCATCTTGGCTGCCCAAACTAAAAAGCATCGTATTCTTAGGTACGCCACACCACGGTGCGCTGTTAGAAAAAGCGGGTAATTGGGTTGACGTGATTTTGGGTAGTACGCCTTATTCCAAGCCTTTTGCCAAGCTTGGCCAGTTGCGCAGCGCAGGCATTACTGATTTGCGTTTTGGCCATGTGGTTGATGAAGACTGGCAAGGCACAGACCGTTTTACACGCCGCAGTGACGCGCGCACCAGCGTGCCATTGCCCGAGGGTGTAGCGTGCTACGCGGTAGCGGGCACCACGGCTGGCCAACGCAGCACCGTAGCTGAGCGGGTGATAGGCGATGGATTGGTAACACTGCCCAGTGCGTTGGGCCAGCATGCGCAGGTTGAACGCCAATTGACGTTTGCTAAAAATTCGCAGTACATTGCCTATCGCACCAACCATATGCAACTGCTCAGTAGTCAGCAGGTAAATAACCAGTTAATCACCTGGTTGTCCAAGTAAATACTGCTCAGATAGCTATATTATTTATAGCAGGACGGCTTGCCCCGTACGTGCACTGGCAGCTACTGCGCTGAGCGTGCGAACTATATCAAGGCTGGCAGCTTGGGCCTGCGCCATAGCGGCAAAGTCGCGGCGGCGCACCAGGTCAGTAAACGCCTGTGCTTCAAACAAAAAGCCATCGCCTGTAGCCACAGCAATGTCTTCGCACGGTGCCATGTTGACCGCACCACGCCATAAGCGCAGCAACCCCGGGTCTTTGCGGCTGCTGTGGTTAGGAAAACCTGTCTGGATCAGGCCATGGCTACCAAAGACAGTTGCACAGCGCTCGTAGTTTTTGTTCATCGCACAATTGAGCTGTGCGCTGCGGCCACCGCTGAACTCCAAGCTCATCAACATGCTCATGTCGACATTACGCGCGGCATCGTCACCCGACCACACTGCAGTAGCCATCACACGCTGGGGCATGTCGCCCATCAGCAAGCGCGACAAGCTGACCACATAACAGCCCAAGTCCCACATGGCGCCACCGCCCATATCGGGTTGCACACGGATGTTGTCGCCCGGCTTCATCAAAGAAAACGAAAACCTCGCCTCAAGCCCGACCACACGCCCGATAGCACCACCATGCGCCAGCTGCAGCAGCTCACGCATGTGGGGCTGAAACCAATACGGGTAACCTTCCAGCAAGATCACGCCGTGCTGCTGTGCCGCTGCAAACATTGCCTGCGCTTGGTCGACGCTCAAAGAGAGCGGTTTTTCGCACAGCACATGCTTGCCATGCTGCGCAGCCTTAATCGCCCACTCTGCGTGCATATGGTTGGGCAGCGGAATGTACACAGCCTCAATGCTGTCGTCTTGCAGCAGCGCATCGTAGCTGCCATAGGCTTTGGCAATGCCGTACTGCTTGGCAAATGATTGCGCTTTAGGTAAGGTGCGGCTGGCTACGGCGCTGATCTGCAAGTCAGCATTACGACGATTGCCATCGCAAAACTGGCGTGCAATATCGGCTGTGCTTAAAATTCCAATCGATAACGGCTTTAGCTTAGTAGGCATAAATTATTCACACTTAATTTTTATGTCGTGCAGCGCTGCGATCAACGACCGCGACGTTTGCCTTTGCCTTTGGCGGCAGCTTTTTTAACAGCTGCGCGCAAAGCTTGGATAGGCGATGCAGGTGCGCGGGCCACAGCTTTGCTAGGTGTTTGGCTTGAAGATTTGGCAGGCTTGCCCTGCGGTTTGGCGGCTGATTTACGTGCAGCGGGCGCACGGTCAAAACTTTCAAAACCACCCTCTAGCGACACATCGTACGCGCGCTTTCGGCCAGTGCTGTGGTCTATGCCGCGCTCGATGCCTCGCTCACTGCTACGCTCTACACCCTTGTCGCGTCTGCGTGTGGGTCTACCTGTGGCACTGTCATCAGCATCCAGACGCACCAAGCCGCCCGATGGCAAACGCACTGCCTCGCCATCGCGTACCAGCCTAAAGTCAATCTTGCGGCCATCTAAATCAACACGGCTGACCTGCACGTTTACCCGCGTGCCAATCGCGTAACGCAGGCCCGTGCGCTCGCCGCGCAGCTCACAGCGGATTTCGTCGAACTTAAAGTATTCGCCGCCCAGCTCGGTAATGTGCACCAAGCCTTCTACATACATCGCGTCTAAGGTCACAAACAAACCAAAACTCGTGACCGAGCTGACCGTGCCTGCATATTCCTCACCCAGGTGCTCTCGCATGTATTTGCATTTCAGCCAAGCCTCTACGTCTTTACTGGCCTCGTCCGCTCTGCGCTCGTTAGCACTGCAGTGAATGCCTGCGGCCTCCCAGCCGATTTGCTCAGGGCTGGATTTTTTGGGTTTAGCCGCAGCAGTTTTTTCGGATGCAGAGGCAAACTTCGCGTTGTTAGCCGCGCGGGCAGCCAAGCGTTTTTTCAACTTGTCTTGCGCCTCGCCCGGCATAGGTAAAGCGGGTAGCGTGTATTTAGTTTTTTCTAAAATCGCCTTGATCACGCGGTGCACCAGCAGGTCGGGGTAGCGACGAATCGGGCTGGTGAAGTGCGTGTAGGCCTCAAACGCTAAACCAAAGTGGCCGCTGTTAACGGGCGTGTAAATGGCTTGGCTCATCGATCGCAGTAGCATGGTGTGGATTTGCTGCGCATCAGGGCGGTCTTTGGTGGCAGCGGCAATGGCTTGAAACTCAGCGGGAGCGGGGTCTTCGCTGATAGTTAAGTTAAGCCCCAACGTTTTAAGGTATTGGCGCAGAGTGTCTTTTTTCTCGGGTGTGGGGCCTTCGTGCACACGGAACAGGCCCAGGTGCTTGTGGCCTGCAATAAAGTCAGCACTGCACACGTTGGCCGCTAGCATGGCCTCTTCAATCAGTTTGTGCGCATCGTTGCGTGTACGGGGGATAATTTTTTCAATCCGGCCGTTGTCGTCGCACACAATTTGCGTTTCGGTGGTTTCAAAATCTACTGCACCGCGCTCATTACGCTGCAATAGCAGTGCGCGGTACACGTCGTGCAGGTTCAGCAGATCTTGCACACGGTCTTTGCGTTTAGCCGCCTCTGGGCCACGGGTGTTGCCCAAAATAGCAGCTACTTCAGTGTAGGTAAAGCGGGCGTGGCTGTGCATGACAGCGGGGTAAAACTGGTAGGCGGTAACCTCGCCCTTGGCATTGACCAGCATGTCGCACACCATGCACATGCGCTCGACATCAGGCTTTAATGAACACAGCCCGTTGCTGAGTTTTTCAGGCAGCATCGGTATCACGCGGCGCGGAAAATACACGCTGGTGGCGCGGTCGTAAGCGTCAATGTCAATTGCGCTGCCGTTTTTCACGTAGTGCGACACATCGGCAATAGCCACGAGTAACCGCCAACCTTTGCCGCGCCCTACTTTGGCAGGCTCACAGTACACCGCGTCGTCAAAGTCGCGGGCGTCCTCACCGTCAATAGTGACAAGCGCAACGTCAGTTAAATCAACGCGGCCTTTTTTGTCTGCGGGGCGCACGTGGTCGGGTAGCAAGCGGGCTTCTTGTAAGCAGGCTTCGCTAAATTCATGTGGGACACTGTACTTGCGCACCGCAATTTCGATTTCCATGCCGGGGTCGTCCACCTCGCCCAGCACTTCTATCACGCGGCCTACGGGCTGGCCGTACAGCGACGGCGGTTCGGTCAGTTGCACGACCACCACTTGGCCTGCTTTGGCGTTACCAGTGCCGGTTTTAGGGATCAGCACGTCTTGACCGTAGCGTTTGTCTTCAGGCGCTACCAGCCACACGCCAGACTCTTGCAGCAAACGGCCAATGATAGGCTGCGGCGCGCGTTCAATAATTTCGGTAACTTTGCCTTCAGGGCGGCCTTTGCGGTCGTGGCGCACTATGCGGGCTTTTATGCGGTCACGGTGCAGCACGGCACGCATTTCGTTGGGCGGCAGATACAGGTCTGCACCGCCATCGTCGCGTTGCACAAAGCCGTGTCCGTCGCGGTGACCCAGCGCTACGCCTTCAATTTCTTCTGGCAGGCTGCCAGGATGGGAGGTAGTTTTGATATAAAATCCTAAGTTCTCTGAAATACAAAACTAGTTGTAGAGCTTTACGCACATTACAACTAGCTGGCCCAGGTGGCGGAATTGGTAGACGCACTAGTTTCAGGTACTAGCGAGTAACATCGTGGGGGTTCGAGTCCCTTCCTGGGCACCAAAATAAAAAGCATAACCTAAAAAAGCCCCCAAGCTGGACTATTTGCCGGGGTTATTTTTTAATCAACAACCCACGTAAGCGATCTAGCTCTTCTTGCAAGCCTTTGTGCACCACGCCGAGGGTCTGAATTGTCATGTTAGCGTGGCGTACCCGTTGGGCCATAATTTTCAGTAATCCGGCCATCAGCTGCGCTGCCGCAAAAGGCTGATGCTCTAATAAACTTACAAATACTGGCCTTGGCAAGATAGCTACATGCACCAGCCCCGTAGCGGTACTGGTAGCAGAATGGGGCTGGCCATCAATAAAACCCACCTCACCCACCAAATGCCCTGCACTGGCAGTGCGGTAGACCAACGAGTCCATCGCATTGATGAGCTGAGAAGTTACTTTGACTTCCCCATGCACCACCAGCATCAATTGGCCTAGATTGGTTTGCCCCTCTTGGGTGAGAATTTCGCCAGCTTGGTATTCATGCAGTGCCATCATCTCAGCAACACGCAGCGCCTCGTCCATGGGCATGTTGGCCAATGCGGTGCCACTGCTGAGCAGTTTGGCAATATGCCCTAAAGAATAGGCGGAGGTGTTCGTCATAACTAGATTTTAAAACACAAGCATTCATTCCATTGGCTAAATAACGGGGTCATTATCAAACCTAGCTTAACATGTTACACGCTATTATTTTAATAGCTGTCTGAGCAATAAATACATGGACTACCAGCTTATTCCGTCACTTTTTTGGTTATCAACAGACTATCTCTCATCTTTAACCTGCTCAATCTGCTAGCCAAATACGCAGTGGCACTGCACACTCACACAAATAGACTAGTCACGTAAGCGCTTATTTGCAGGATACTAATACCATGAACGACACACAACCACTAGCCGCCCTGCCACCTATGAGGGTGCTGCTGATTGATGACCACACACTGTTTCGCACTGGCTTGCGTTTGATCGTTTCGTCGTTTCCTGGCGTGCAGCAGGTGCTAGAGGCAGGCTCTGTCATGCTAGCCAAAGAGCATGAAGGTGCAAAGGTCGACGTGATTTTGCTGGACATTCATATGCCAGGCCTGAACGGCTTAGACGGCATGGCTGTGCTGCGCAGCATGTTTCATACGGCCAAAATAGTGTTTGTATCGGCCAGCGTATCAGGTGACGCTGTGATCGATGCAGCCCAGCGCGGCGCAGATGGGTTTTTACCCAAATCGGCCAGTGCTGAAGATATCTACGGCGCGCTAGCCACCATAAGCACCGGCGGCAAATGCTTTCCCAGCTTAGGCCATGACTTCACCCAGCAGCGCAATACAACCCCTAGCCTGAGTGCAAGGCAGCTAGAAGTACTGGCACTGCTGGCGCAGGGCAAGCCTAACAAAGTCATTGCCCGAGAGATGAACTTGAGCGAGAACACGGTGCGCGTGCATGTATCAGCCATGTACAACCATCTTGGCGTTAACAGCCGCACTGCAGCCGTGCTAGCGGGCCAGCAGGCAGGGCTGATCACGCCACCATGACACGCCGCCGGCCACTGCTAGAAATTAGCCTGCGCTGGCGCGAACCTGCGGTGCTGCGCGGCCAAGTGGCCCTGATGCAGCAAAATTTCCCAATTACTTTGTGGGCATCACTGGCCACTGCCCTAGGCACCACTTGGGTCATGTGGTCGATGGTGTCTATCAGCGCTCTGAGCGTATGGCTAGCAAGTCATGTGCTTGTAGTATGTGTTGTCTACGCTACGTTGCGAGGGTTTACCCAATACGACTACGACACCCATGCGAACGCACGCAAACTTGTAGGCTGTATGGGAGCGATGGGTTTCAGCTGGGGCGCACTGGCTTTGGTATCAGCCTGCTACGGTCAAAAAGACGCGGTGCTGTACGCAATAGCTATCGTAGGCGGCGTGTCTTCTGGGGCGTTGGGATTGGGGGCACCGTTGTTTCCAGCCTATCTTGCCTATTTGTTGTCGCCTGTAGGGATGGTGGCGTTAGCATTTATCGTGCTGGGTGGCCCCGTATTTTTACCCATGGTTTCATTGACACTCGTGTATTTTGTGCTGACCTGCCTGCAAG
>JAYTPK010000064.1:0-4861 GCA_043747295.1 Polaromonas sp.
ACTCGGAGACTGTGGTACTTGACATAATTTTCTGCTCATCTCCATGATGTTACTCAGCCGCTGGTACAGCGTTATTTGTGGCGTCGCTGGCTGCGTTGGCAGCTGCTTCATTGGCAAACCAGTGTTCACGCGCTTTCATAATGAGCGTGGTGGCTTCTTCGGCAGACTGGCCGGTAATGTCGGTGAGTTCGTCAGTGGCCAGGTCAGCCAGCTCATCGCGGGTGTGCACGCCACCCTCTGACAACTTGGCGATCAATGCGGGTGTTAGGCCTTCAAGATCTTTCAAGTCTTGACTGACTTCTTCTACTGACTCTTCTTTGGCAATGGCCATGGTCAGCAGCGCGTCTTTAGCGCGGGTGCGTAACTCGGTAACGGTGTCTTCATCAAAGCTGGCGATTTCCAGCATCTCTTGCAGCGGCACGTAGGCTACTTCTTCCAGGCTGGTAAAGCCTTCTTCGATCAAAATGTCGGCGACTTCTTGGTCAACATCGAGCTTGGCCATGAACAAAGCGCGTGTGCCTTCGGTCTCGCTGGCTTGCTTTTGTGCAGACTCTGCCGCGTCCATGATGTTGATCTTCCAGCCGGTCAAATCAGACGCTAGGCGCACGTTTTGTCCGCCACGGCCAATCGCGATGGCCAGGTTTTCTTCGTCCACCACTACATCCATGGCGTGGCGCTCTTCGTCTACCACGATAGAGCTGACGTTGGCCGGTGCCAAGGCACCAATAACAAACTGCGCCGGGTCTTCGCTCCACAGCACAATGTCTACGCGCTCGCCAGCCAGCTCGGTGGTGACAGCGTTCACACGCGTGCCGCGCACACCCACGCAGGTGCCAATTGGGTCTACGCGCTTGTCATGCGACAACACAGCAATTTTGGCGCGAGAGCCAGCGTCGCGGGCGCAAGATTTGATCTCTAGCAGGCCTTGCTCAATCTCGGGCACTTCATTGCGAAACAGCTCAATCATGTACTGAGGCGCAGAGCGGCTCAAGATGATAGGCGCGCCGCGCAAGGTGGTGTCTACTTCCATGATCATCGCGCGCACTCGGTCGCCAGAGCGCAAGTTTTCTTTCGGGATCATCTCGCTGCGGCGCAGACGGCCTTCAACACGGCCGCTCTCCACAATAATGTCGCCTTTGTCCATGCGTTTGACGGTGCCGACAAAAATCTTCTCGCCACGGCTCATAAAGTCGTTCAAAATAATCTCGCGCTCAGCATCGCGGATTTTTTGCAAAATCACTTGCTTGGCAGCCATGGCACCAATGCGGCCAATAGGTACGGACTCAATCGGTTTTTCGATGTAGTCCCCCTCTTCGATGTCGGCCAACTGGTCTTTGGCGTCCATCAGCATTTCTTCGGCATCTGGGTTTTGCAGGCCAGCGTCGTCAGCCACTACTAGCCAGCGGCGAAAGGTTTCGTAGTTGCCAGAATCACGGTCAAGCGCTACACGAATGTCCACGTCACCGTGGCCTTCGGTTTGTTGCAGCTTTTTAGTGGCTTGCGCTAGCGCGGCTTCCACCGCACCAAACACCACGTCTTGCTCAACGTTTTTCTCACGGGAAATGGCTTCAATCAGCATCAACATTTCACGGTTCATGTCACTAGTCTCCTATTGATCAGTAAATTCAAACTTTCAACCCGTCGCTTTAAGCAGCTTTAGGTTTACGGCCCTTAAAGTCCACAATCGGCGCCAAACGCGCCTCACGTAATTCATCTAAACTAAACCCTAGCGCCTGCATTACCGCAGGTACTTTTTTCTTGCTCACTCGCACACCAGGCTTAGGCTCGGGCGCATCGCTCCAGACGATTTGCCAACCTGCGCCCGAATCTGCTTTTTCTAGCGTGCCGCGAAACTTTTTACGGTTAGCGTTGACTTGCCCTTGCGCTGCTACGCCCATCGGGGCCTTCAGCGTGACGTCAATCACCTCACCTACAAAACGCTCAAAATCTGCCGCATGGCGCAGTGGCCTGTCTATGCCAGGCGAGGACACCTCTAAGCGGCGGTAATCAATCTCTTCAACCTCTAGGGCAAACTGCAGCTGGCGCGTGACGCGCTCACAGTCTTCTACGGCGACCAGCTCGCCTGCTTTCACCACGTTATCTACTTTGCCTGCAACCCAAGGGTGGTCAATCGTGATGCGCAACAAGCCGCCTGCAGAGCGGTCAATCTCTACAAGGTCATAACCTAAACCACTCACCGTGGTTTCAACAATCGTCTGCAAGCTCACAATAAGTAGTGCCCAAAAACTCTTAAAAAAACACCCGTAAGAACACCCGTACAAGCCTAAAAACACATGCCCAAAATAAAAATGGCCCGACCGTCCCAACCGCAAGCATGAGCTTGGATCAAAACCGTTCAGCCATAAAAAAACGGGCGCTAAATGCCGCCCGTTTGGTCGATATGCATTGATTATAAAGGTTTTTTAGGCACTTGCAAGGTCTTTTTGGGCAGTATTTTGCAGTGCAGCAATGCGTTTGTGCATTAATTTAAACCACACTGGCGGCAGCATGGCCAGCATCAGGCAGCCCGCGTAGCCCGTGGGCAACTGTGGGCCGGGCAATGGCTCTAGCGTGGCGTAGGGCTTCCAGGCATGCATGTGGTGGTCTGAGTGGCGCTGCAGGTTAGCTAGCAGGCTGTTGGTGACCACATGGTCGGCGTTCCAGGCGTGCATCATGCCAAAAGCCTCGCGCTTACTACCCTCGGTTTTGCGCTGCAAACCATAGTGCTCAATATAGTTAACGATTTCTAGCAACAAGAAGGCAATGCACGACTGCCCCACAAAAAACGCTACATATTTCATAGCTGCCTGAGCAGTAAATACTTGGACTGGAAGCATTATTAGGCATAAAGAAGCCACTGCACTCCATAGCAATGGGCTGCGCAGCCAAGACGACTTCATTTGCTTAATGCGCAAGCCTTCTAGCCGCCAACCACTGGCCAAACTGCCCCACAATGTGCGCGGCAAAAATCGGTACAAGGTTTCGCCATAGCGCGCAGACGCCGCGTCATCATAGGTAGCGGCGCGCGGGTGGTGGCCGCGGTAATGCTCCACCATAAAGTGGCCGTAGCACACGCTGGTCATCAGCACCCAGCCACAAAAACGGTCAATTTTGGACTTGCTGTGGCCTAGTTCATGGGCAAAAGTGATGCCCTGTGCGCCCGACACATAGCCCACGCTAAAGGCCAAGCCCAGCACAGTCCACCAGTCGCCCTGCACGGCAGCGTAAGCCCCCAGCGCGATCAGTGCTAACTGCAACACCACGTAAAAACGCAATATCCAACTGAAATAAGTCAAATTACTGTTGGCAGCCACCGCAGCGGGCGATTTTTTGCCGCCGGGTAGGTAAACATCCAGCATGGCGATGGTCACCCAAAAGAACAAGGTGAATATTCCGCTCAAATGCGGGGTGGTGATAACCCCATAGATAGCCGCCAGTGGCAAAGCCAGAGCCAGTAGAAAACGAAGGTCAGATATACGCATGAATGTTATTCTCTTACAGCCCAGCCGCCTATGCAAGCGTGATAACCCAACCTTACTGAGCATCGGGTTTTGTATTCAGTGGGGACAAATAATTAGGTCAAAGCCAATGGGATAATCAACTTATGAACCCTTTGCTACACAAGCTACAGCCCTACCCGTTTGAACGGCTCAAGGCGCTTTTTTCGACTATTACCCCTAATCCAGCCTACCGCGCCATCAGCCTAGGCATGGGGGAGCCTAAGCACGCTACGCCCCAGCTGATTAAAGATGCACTCACCAACAACCTACAAGGCTTGGCGGGCTACCCCGCTACGGGCGGCGAGCCTGCGCTACGCGAGGCTTGTGCAGCTTGGCTTATGCGCCGTTATAGCGTGACCGTGGATGCAAAGACCCAAGTGCTGCCCGTCAATGGCTCACGTGAGGCCTTGTTTTCGCTTACCCAAACGGTGATTGACCCTAACAAGCCAAATGCCACCGTCATCAGCCCCAACCCTTTTTATCAAATCTACGAAGGCGCTGCCCTGCTGGCTGGGGCGCAGGCGTACTACGTGCCCTGCGACCCTGCACGCAACTTTGCGGTGGACTGGGACAGTGTGCCCCGAGATGTTTGGGCTAAGACACAGCTGATTTTTGCCTGTTCGCCGGGTAACCCCACCGGTGCAGTGATGGACTTGGCAGAATGGAAAAAGCTCTTTGACCTGTCTGACCAATACGGCTTCGTCGTTGCCTCAGACGAGTGCTACAGCGAGATTTATTTTAGAGACGAACCGCCGCTGGGCGGGTTAGAGGCGGCGGTCAAATTGGGCCGCACTGATTTTAAAAATATGATTGCCATGACATCGCTGTCCAAACGCAGCAACGTTCCGGGCATGCGCAGTGGCTTTGTAGCAGGCGACGCGGCCATAGTAAAACAATTTTTGCTCTACCGCACCTACCACGGCAGTGCCATGAGTGGCACCGTGCAATCGGCCAGCATTGCAGCCTGGAACGACGAGCAGCATGTGGTGGACAACCGCGCCATGTACCGCGAAAAGTTTGCCCAAGTCACGCCCATGCTGGCCAAGGTGATGAATGTGAAGCTGCCCGACGCTGCCTTTTACCTGTGGACGCAAGTACCTGCAAATGTGTGCGGCGGCTCAGACACCGTTTTCGCTGCTCAGCTATTAGAACAATACAATGTGATCGTACTACCGGGAAGCTACCTTGCACGCGACACTGTGACGGGTGGGCAGGGGCACAACCCCGGTGCGGGCTATGTCCGCATGGCTTTGGTCGCGCCAACGCAGGAATGCGTTGAGGCGGCACAGCGTATAGTCGAATTCGTACAAAAAAATTCTGTTTAACTTTTTCTCTTTTCAATATTTATGACACAACAACTC
>JAYTPK010000065.1:0-2761 GCA_043747295.1 Polaromonas sp.
TGGGCTTTGGCTGTTGGTTTGGGTGCCGCTTTAGGCGATGTCGGTGCGGCGGTTTTTTTAACGGGCTTGGTGGCCATATTTACCTCTCTACATAACGAAACACAAAACAATGCAGCTTGGTAGTCGTCCAAGGCGCGGGAAAAGTTAACTGACCAGCAGGCTTGCGTGATTGAAACGTCTGTTGCGTGGGCCAGATGAACTAGGCGAGGGGATGGATAGAAGCCCGCTGGTGGGCGATCATTTGGAATGCAGTCCTTGCGAGAGTGGCTGGTTGAGACGATTGGGTGCTCGGTGCCGGTACGGAGGTGCTGCTGTCGCGCTTGCTTCTGTTACACGGATTATACCTGAAATTACTAACCCAGACAGTATTTAGCTTGAGCAGTCTTGGCGCATCGGCACAAATTCCACCAAGCAGTTGTTTTTAATTCCCATCAATCAAACTTCGTGTTACAAGATGGGCTAATGTTTTAGATCACTATGCTTAGCTAGCTCAATAATTCTCCTAAACAGCAATAAAACGCCCAAGCAAGTCAAATTATGAATAAATTTTTATTAAATTTAGTTTTTGTAGCTGTAACAACAGGGTGTGGTGGCGGCTCAGTCGGTAGTAATACCGGATTGACTGAAAAACAGACGTTATATGGGTTTGATGTGAAAGGCGCTGCCTACACTGCTACTTTAGATTTTCGAAGCGGCTCTTATGAATACAGCCAGTTCAGTACCGATACGGGCAGATTGAGCAGCAGTGTTTTATTCAAAATAACACCCCAATCTGATAATCCCAATGTTTATGCAGTGTACGACCACGGACAGCATTTATTGGCTATGGATGTTGATAAAACTACCCTGCTAGCCACGACGAAAATGCCTGGCTCTGCCACAACAGAGCCCGCTGTGTTCGTCACCCAGCCCCTGACTAATTTCAGTGAAATTACTGGTAATTATTACCAAACACAATCAGGCCCTTTCTGGATTCGGCTTAACGTGACCAACAGCGGCGCTGTCAGCGTAGATTGCAAAAGTTTTGTCGCAATACAGGCTTCTAGCGACGTGTCTGCCACTTACGACCCATGCACCAATATTTCGGTAAGCAATGCTCGTTTGGAACCTTTGTCTTCCCCATATTGGAAACTAACATATGAAATTAAAGACAAGGAGTTAGCCTTCTACAGTATCTACACATCAACTGTGCTGTTTGCTAAAGGTGCCACGGGGCGTGTTGCATATTTTGGCGAAAACACCAGTAAGTTTTGCTATGAAATTGGCATGTGCAATGTGCTCAATAATGTCAGCACCGTTTGGCAAGAAACTCAAAATTTCACCTCGTCTGCGAACTACAGCGGGGAATGGTTATTCAACAGGCAGGGATCTACCAGTGCATTAATGAATTTAAATGCTGAAGGCTTAGGTGCAACGTCAGCGGGTCTTTCAATCACAGCAACTTTTTCTAAAGAGATAGCGAATATTGACACCACGCGAGATGCTTTGTTTATTACGTCGTACTTCAATGCAAATTCTACTTCTAGTAATCTGTTAACCACCACAAACGCTGTAACAACTAATATTTACGGCCGCTCGAAATTAAAAAGCTTGGGCGGCAATGTAGTGATTGAACAGTCTTCAATCAATGGCAGCGCCCTTTTTGATAAAGCTGCTCTAGAAACAAAAACATTTACTTTGCCATCCATCGGCATGTCCGGGCCTTATGTTGTCCTATTCGCCAATAGTGAAGTTAATCGTTTGGCAAAATACGATGTATATCTAGAGTCTGTTCAACCCAATAGCTCAGCAGTTACGAGTTCAATGTTGCTAACCGAATCGGTCGACTACCTTTTTGATCAAATGAGTGGCACGATCACGCTGGCTTCACCCATCCCTATTTTTGATAGCGAGAAAAGGGTTTTGCGATTAACAGTAAAAGCGTATTTAACTCCAGCAGGCATTCCGGCTAACCCTGTAGCTTGGGGCGTTCGCGTTCGCTAGATAACGGTCTCAAATCACACACAACAGCTCAAACCGTGCTGGTTTGACTGCGCACTTTGCGCCGCTCCATCAGTTCTTTGTAGCGCGCAAAACTTGCTGGGTCGGCGATATTGGTCGCTAGGGCTTTGAGCTCGGCATCTTCAGCTTCAAAGTGCATTTTTTGCACGATAGCGCCAAGTTCCTGGGTGTCATTGGTGATGTCGTCAGGCACTGACAGCACTAACTTGCGGGCGACGGCCTCATGCGTGTGGCCGCGCAGGCCTTCGCTGAGCGCGCCCCAGGTTTGCGGGCCATGCTCTTGAATCTGCGCGTCTAGCCAAGCAAACAGTGCGCCGTGCGGGGCGGGCAGCTCGCATAGCAGATGGTGTTCTGCACTAGACAATGGCTGCCATGCTGCGTTATCTAGCAGCAAGATTTGCAAGGCGCGGTCGCTGCGGCTGGTGGGCGCTGTGCGGCCACCCAAGTTGCTCGTGCGTGGCTGGGCGGTGGTGCCTGCATAGGTAGTTGTTTTACTACCCGGCTTTTGCCATTTGCCGCTGTCTTTGCTTTTATAGCGGCTGGTCTTGCTGGGGTCTTCGCCGTCGCGGCTGCCGGGTACGTACGGCGCGTTTGCGGCGCTGCGGGCAGCGGCAGCGGGTGTTGTTTTGGGCAGCCACAGGTCGGTCAGTTCATGCTCGCCCAGTTCAACCAATGTGGCAATCTCGCGCAGCAGTTGGCGCTTTAGCGCACCGTCGGGCAGCGGCAGCCACAGCGGCTTGGCTTGGCTGGCAAATCGGGC
>JAYTPK010000066.1:0-4244 GCA_043747295.1 Polaromonas sp.
AAGGAGTTTGTTATGCAACGTCGTCACTTTGTTATCACCCCTATTGCTGTAACCACTGCGGCCGCAGCGGCCACGTTGATCGCCGCAGCGCCCGCCATAGCCGCCGTCACGGTAGGCCAAAAAGCGCCCGACTTCAGCGCCAAAGACACCCTGGGTAAAACAGTAAGCCTGGCCGACTTCAAAGGCAAAACCGTGGTGCTGGAATGGGTCAACCCAGGCTGCCCTTACGTAAAGAAGCACTACAACGGCGGCAACATGCAGTCCACCCAAAAAGACGCAGGCGATAAAGGCGTGGTGTGGCTGGCCATTAACTCGACCGACACCGGCCACCCCGACTACCTGGCACCCGCAGCCTTGCAAAAATGGATGACCGAGCAAAAAGCCCCCGCCACCCACACATTGATGGACTAGAGCGGCAAAATCGGCCAGCTGTACGCTGCACGCACCACGCCGCATATGTACATCATCAGCCCACAAGGCAACCTAATTTACGCAGGCGGTATCGACAGCATCGCCACGGCCAACCCAGCCGACATTAAAACCGCCACCAACTACGTGAAGCAGTCACTGGGCGAGACGCTGGCAGGCAAGCCGGTCAGCGCAGCTAACACCAAGCCCTATGGTTGTTCGGTGAAATATAAATCTTGATTGCACTGCTAGCAGTTCACACCGCGTTCGAGTCACTTGATTTATGAGTCAACTATCTGCGGCTGACACCGCCACTCTGCTGCGCACCGCCAAAATCATCGCCATCGTGGGCCTCAGCCCCAAGCCGCACCGCGAAAGTTTTGGTGTAGCGCAGTACCTGCAGGCGGTAGGCTACCGCATCATGCCGGTCAACCCTGTGGTGGCTGCGTCGAACGATCCGCAGATTTTGGGCGAGCCTTGCTATGCCACGCTGGCCGATGCAAGCAAGGCATTGCCCGCAGGCCAGCGGATTGGCATCGTCAACATTTTTCGTAACAGCGACGACGTGCCGCCTGTGGTGGACGAGGCTATTGCCGTGCACGCCAGCGCAGTGTGGATGCAGTTAGGCATAGCGCACACCGAGGCCGCAACCAAAGCCCACACAGCGGGCCTGCAGGTAGTGCAAGACCGCTGTATCAAGATTGACCACCGAGACCTGCTGCGCTAACTGCCAACGGGTAAGGCAATGGTAGTTAGCTAAGTTAAGTGCCAAACTTAAGCACCCATGCGGCAGTGCCATCATGCAAGCTATCGTATCAACCTAAGTCGCGAGTTGCCTTTAATGCGCTATATAAATTGGATGTGCCGTTCATCTGTGTGCACCTTGGCGAAGCGTCGGAGAAAGTTTCTACATTTTCTGATCGGGTGCCGATCTTTTGAGTCCAGTTGATCACGAGCTCGCCAAGTTTATAGTTGCAGTAGCCCGTGTTGTCAGATACTACCGGGGCATTATCGCTAGTTGGTTTCGTAGTGGTGTACTTCACTATGTCACCAGCAAAGAAGTAAAAATAATCTTTACCGTCAGATACCTTCCACCACCCATTGAGCCACGATGAGTCTACGGCGGCTCCCATAAAATCCACCGTAGGCTGTTTTCGGTCTTGTGTAAATTTTGGGTCTTGCGTAAATTTAACCGACATGACTTTTTCGCTGTCGCGCAGCTCGACAAACTTTTTGAACAGGTCGATGCCTCTATAGCTGTTCGGGGGCATAGCTCCCGGGCGTCCGCCGATGATCTCGACCAGCGCCATGTGCAAATGGGAGCCCGTTGTATAGCCCAACAGCTCCCCACGGTTGATCTGTTGGCCAACGCTAAAGCTCGGGCCATTGGTGAAATGCGTGTAAAACACTCCTAACTTGTGGTTATTAGAGCGCATGAAAAGCTGTGCTCCGTATACCTTTGTGGGGTCATTTGATGGAGGATGTCGGTCAAATTTTCTAACGTACCCTGAGAACGCTGCTACAACCTTTGTCTTCGGTACGGCATTTAAGTCATTTCCGTATTGAATGAACCAATCTGGTGACTGATGGCCACCAAGACCAGGCCCCCCCTTGCTGTCTATAAAGCTGCCGCGCAATGGGCTGCCTATATTTAAGTTAAAAGAAGCCATGGCTATAGTCCTCTAGGTTAAGTTAGTTCACTTGCAAGCGGGCTGTTGTAGTGATGGTTTTAAGCAAGGTCACCCACAGGCGCTGGCCTTGGGTGTCGTACGATGCCAAATAGTCGGTGCCGCTGACCAGCGTGGCGCCGTCTAATTTGAGAGTGGGGGCTGCGCCGCTGTAGCTGTTAACGATGACAATCGGGTTGGTCAGTTGCAGGCCAACTACATCAACTTTATAAGTCACATCAACTTTATTATTGGCTGCGTTGAGTTCAAAAGCGCTGTAATTGGCGTTGTAGCCGTTGACAGGTAGTCCCCGTGTGGTGGGGCCACCCAAGTTAGCGGTATCGGTAGCAATAGTGCCCACGTTGCCGTTGATGGCACTGGTAGTGTAGATACTGGCGGTCTCGGCATAGAGCTTGGCAGCGGCTACAACCTCGTTGACAGCACTGCCCCCGCCAATGCGACCCCAAGCAATGAAGGTGGCGTAGCCACGCTCGCCAGTGCCAGCGGTGCTTAAGCTGTTGTCAAAGCTGCCAACGGTTGATGCCCCCAGCCAACCATACGGCGTGCCCCAGGCCATCAGTTTGCCGGTCGTGGCTGCTGGGCCAAATGAGCCGTCTGCTGCTGAATACTGCATCATCTGGTATGGCCAAAAGCTAGCACATGGCATCAGCGTATTGTTAGAAGTACAGGCATTGCCGTAGATAGCAGATGTGGTGCCCACAATGCGCCCTGTCACAAAGTCTGGATAGCCCATGAAGTTATCCTGCGCTGTTTGCACAATGCCAAACTCCAGGTCGCTACCCGCCAAGGCCCTGTTGTAGTTGATTGCTTCAACCCCGCTGTAATCCCACGCAGTGCTGTTCTTTACGCCGGTGACACTATTGGCGACAAAGCGGCGACCGCCTGCGCCCATTTCCACACGGGTGACCGCTTCTGCGCTGCCCGATGACTGTGATTTGCCGTCCCAGCCAATGGAGCCATAAGGGCCACGGCTGTCCATGCGGTAGGTATTAAAGTTGATGCCGTTCGGGTTTATGGCTTGGTTCGTTTTCCAATTCACCGCCCACACCGGGCTGCTGCGGCCTGCGGCCACCAGCCATTCAATCACCACCGGAATGACGATGCCGTTGCCGCCATCTTCAGTGTCGCGGGTGTAGTTCATGGTGACGCGGTGGATAGCGTGGTTGGCACCCGCCATGACGATGGTTTTCACCGATGTAGCAGGCATTTGCGAGCCTAGAGGCGAATTGCCGTTCACCGTGTTATGCGACACCACATAGCCAAAGCCAGGTTTGCCGTCGGCATCGTCAGTGGCTACGGCCCGTGTGTCTTTGTCGTTGGACACGTAGTCAAACATGTAGGCGCCCAAATTCAAAGCGCGGGCTTTCTTGTTAGCGTCTTTCCACGAAATGCAGTTTAAGGCGCTGGTCGGGCCGCTATTGCGGTTAGCACGTGTGCCGTTGGCTGCAGCGCTTAAGCTGCCAGTAGTGTTGGTCCATCCGGCAGCGCCTTGAATATCTAAAACGGTGACCACTGGCGCTGCAGCTACGCCTGCGGGTGAGGTGGGGCAGGTTTCAAAAGCTGCGGGCACGGTGGGCGCGGGGGGTGGCGTGCTCGCAGGTGGTGACCCAGCGGGTGGTGCTGAGGTAGGCGTAGACGCAGGTGGTGTCGACCCCCCAGTGACCGGTGGTGGCGCAGGCGGGTTGACCACCGGCGTTTCACCACCGCCTCCACCACCGCAGGCGGTAGAAATGGCAGCGGCGCTGAATGCCAGTGACAAAAGCTGTAGGCGGGACAAGTTACGCGGGTTCATGGTGAGTCCTTAGGGTTGAAAAAGTGGTCAAAGGGATGTTTTAGGAGATAAATAGGTCTGTAGTCCAAGTATTCATTGCTTATATAGCTATGAAATTAATAGTATTCAAATGAAATACTTGAGCTACTGGTCGCGGCTAGTTAAGCCAGCGAGAGGCTGTGTATTTGGGTTTGCGACGCAGTGATAAAGCGCTTAGGCCCAACGCAGACCATGTTGTCTATCGAGACTGCTGCGCCAAGTTCGATCATGTCCAGGAACGACACCAGAGTAGTCACTACACCAGCTGGGGTGATTTGGCGCAAGCCACCGTTGGAGGTGACGAACATGTTGCCTGTGGTTTTGTCGATCGACAAACC
>JAYTPK010000067.1:0-3260 GCA_043747295.1 Polaromonas sp.
CTACAGCACTTGCAGGTACCCGCGAGATTGCTAGGTACGCAGGCCGCATGGGCAGGCTTGCACAGTATCTATGCGCAAATGAACTTCAAGCGTGTGTGATCGGGTATGGCCGTGCATTTGCCTGACCACACCATTGGCCCCGATAGTTTGCTACGCCAGCACTTAGCCCGCTGCCCACTGGTGGCTATTTTGCGTGGCGTGTTGCCTGCACTGGCCGTGCCGGTGGGCCAGGTGCTGTGGGACGCTGGTTTCAGCATTATCGAAGTGCCGCTTAATTCACCCTCGCCGCTGCGCAGCATCGCCTTGCTGCGGCAGGCCTTGCCTGACGCGCTGGTAGGGGCAGGCACCGTACTTACCGTAGCCGATGTGCACGCCGTCAAACAAGCCGGCGGCCAGCTGGTGGTAGCGCCTAACTGCAACCTACAGGTGATCCGCGCAGCAGTGGATGCAGGCATGGTGTGTCTGCCGGGCATTGCCACGCCAACCGAAGCTTTTGCAGCATTGGACGCTGGCGCCCATGGGCTTAAGATTTTTCCCGCCGAGATGGTGCCGCCCGCAGCTGTCAAAGCCCTGCGTGCGGTACTGCCCGCAGGCTGCATCATCTTGCCGGTAGGCGGCGTGGGGCTGCACAATATGGCAGCTTACCGGCAAGCAGGCGCTGACGGATTTGGTTTAGGCTCAGCGCTGTACCGCAGCGACATGGCGTTACACGACATTCACCTTAACGCTATAAACTTAATAGCTGCTTGAGCAGGTTCCACGGCTTGAAAGGGCACTATGACATCACATTCTGTACAGTTTGGACTGAAAAACAAGGTCACTATCATCACCGGCGGGGCCCAAGGTATCGGCGCGGCCTGTGCGCAGCGGTTTAGCGCGGAAGGTGCGCACGTGGTACTGGCTGATGTAGACGACGCACGCGGCAGCGCGCTGGCCCAATCGCTGGGCGCGCTGTACGTGCACTGCGATGTGGGCGACAAACTAGACGTAGACGCCATGGTGCAACTGACCATCGCCAAGCATGGCCATATTGATGTGCTGGTCAACAATGCAGGCATTGTGAAAACTGCGCCTTTTCTAGACGTGACAGAAGATGACTTTGACGCGGTCATCCGCGTGAACTTGAAAGGCGCTTTTTTAGTGGCCCAAGCGGTCGCGCGCGAGATGGTGAAAACCGGCGGTGGCTCGGTTGTCAACATGAGCTCGGTCAACGCCGTGATGGCCATTCCCAGCATCGCCAGCTACAACATGAGCAAGGGTGCCATCAACCAGCTCACCCGGGTGATGGCACTAGCATTGGCTGACCTGGGCGTACGTGTGAATGCGGTGGCTCCCGGCACCATTGCCACCAAGCTGGCCACCAAAGCGGTGCTGACCAGCGAGGAAGCCAAAGCCCGCATCATGAGCCGCACCCCGATGAAGCGCTTGGGCACGTCCGATGAGATTGCCGATGTGGTGGCTTATCTGGCCAGTGATGCGTCCAGCTACCTGACGGGCGAGATTATTACGGCGGACGGTGGGCGCATGGCCCTTAACTACACGGTGTAGCACAGAGTACACAGCGCGTTGCAGCAGTGGAAGGTTTATTGCGGGGTCAAGCTGCTGTAATCAGTAAAGTCACTGTCACCAGTGTGGCTGCTGTAACCACTGTTGCCACTGCTAGCCATGACACGGTCTTTTTCGCGTTCGCGAATCAACTGAACCTTGCGGTTGACCATGCCCGCGCCCAATGTCCACTTCACACGCTGTGTAAAACTTTGGCGCAACGCCTCATGGTTTTCGTTGGCATAGAAATGCGCTGGGTCGTGGGTAAAACCCCAGTCAATCATTGGCAAACTCTCGGGATCAGCCGGTGTGCTCTGTGCGTGGGCATTGGCCTTGCCGTTCCAGTCTTTGTCGCCCATAGCGTGCAGGCCATACCCCAGAATGCGGTTTTCTACGCGCAGCAGTGCCCGTGCTGCGGCCTCGTACGGTGCATCTACCACGTAGGCATCGGTTTGCTGCCAGCTGTCGCCCACATAAACTTCACCAATAGCATGCACCATGGTTTGCGTGCCGGTGTCTATCAGCCCGTCTAGAAATCGCGTGGGCAGTGTGACAAAGCGCAGCCGCGCAGGAATTTGGGCAGCGCGCAGTAAGGCCACAAACAGCAAGCCTTTGGTATGACAGTCGCCATAGCCCAGCTTGATAATGTCGCTGGCTTTGTTGCGGCAGAAGTCGGCCACACAACCGAATGGCAGTGTTTTGACGTACTTGTGAATGGCCAACGCTTTGCCCAAATCATCGTGCTGCAACTGCGTGATCTGGGTCATCAAAATGCGTACTTTGATGGCGGTGTAATTCAGCTGCTCGGTCTCGCGCAACCACATCAGCCGGGCTTCAGGACTGTTGGCCTCTTGTCCGTCCGCATTGATAAAGCCCATGGAATTGCGTTGCATGACCTTAATTTAATAAAGTTACACAGGGTTGGCAAGTTGGCTTTTACGGATTTGTTGAAAATTTCACATTTTGTTGCATGATTTGATGCAATTTTGATAGCTACTTTTCGGTTGTTTTACTACTGTTCAGTCTTGCGGGTACAAACCATCCAAGATAGTACACGCCTTAGGCCGACAGTTGGCTGGCTGCCAAAGCCAACGCAGTAATGCGCGCCCAGTCTCCGCTTGCCACGGCGTCAGTTGGCGTCAACCACGAACCACCCACGCACACCACATTGGGCAGTGCTAAAAAATCTTTGGCGTTACCCACACTCACACCCCCAGTAGGGCAAAACTGCACGTCAAAAAACGGGCCACTCCACGCTTTGAGCATGGCTGGGCCACCGGCTTGCAGGGCCGGAAAAAACTTCAGCTGGGTATAACCTGCCTCTTGTGCCATCATGATCTCGCTGCCTGTGGCCACCCCTGGCAACAGGGCCAGGCCCGCGTCGCGGCAAGCTAATCCCACTGTGTTGGTAAAACCTGGGCTGACGGCAAACCTAGCACCTGCTTTGGCCGCCGCCTGCGCATCCAGCGCGCTGCGCACGGTGCCTGCACCCACCACAGCATCGGGCACTTCCTGGGCAATGCGTTCAATGCACTGCAGCGCCACAGGGGTGCGCAACGTTACCTCCAGCATGCGAATACCGCCGGCTACCAAAGCGCGCGCCAGTGGCACTGCGTGGGCCATATCGTTCAGCACAATCACCGGTATTACGGGCGCGTCGCGCATCACATCCAGTGCTGTCAGTACAGCGGGGAGATTTTTTAAAGCCATGTGCA
>JAYTPK010000068.1:0-2603 GCA_043747295.1 Polaromonas sp.
ACAAGTGCAGGCTTTTGATGGCGATTTAGGTGATTGGTTGACCCAAAAAGCCGAGGTCTGCTGGTATTTGCCTGAATTTCGGCGGATGGAGAGAAAAGCGCAAAAGTACCCGTTGTACGAGCGTGATTTTGATGGTGATGGAATTGGCTGGGAACCAGAAGATTTTATTTTTGCCGAAAGCCCGTCGAGTATTCAGCGTGAAACAACAGGCGGGAAACTAGTTAAAGTGGCCGATTGGTAGCTAGCCACAGGCACCTGTGAAAATTTGACCGACTCAAGTCATGCGGGTTTGTCAAAATATCGGCAATGCACAGTTATGCAGACAAGGCCTTGATTACTTCAGGTGGTGCCTGCACAAGTTCAATTAAAACGCCCTCGCCTGCAATAGGAAATTCATCATTGCTTTTGGGATGCAAAAATGTAATGTCATAACCCGCTGCGCCCTTGCGAATACCACCAGGTGCAAAGCGCACACCTTTGGCAGTGAGCCAATTTACCGCATTGGGTAGGTCGTCAATCCACAGACCCACATGGTTGAGCGGTGTAGTGTGCACGGCAGGTTTTTTGTCGGGATCGATGGGTTGCATTAAATCCACCTCGACCTTGAACGGACCACTGCCTATAACGCAAATATCTTCATCCACATTCTCACGCTCGCTTTTGAACGCGCCCGTCACTTCCAGGCCCAGCATGTCTACCCACAGCGTTTGCAAACGTTTTTTATCAGTGCCGCCAATGGCGATTTGCTGGATGCCAAGGACTTTAAAAGGACGGGTCAAAGTATGCATGATTTATGAAAAAAACTCAGAAACAAAAAAAGGTTAAATTAAATTCGACGGTGTTACAAAACTACAGCTTTCTCAGGCAACGCCTTGCCCCAAACTAGAAGCCGGTAAGAACGCAGCAATGGATCATAGTAAGGATCGTTTTCAATAAGGGCTACTGCGCGCGCCTTGGATTCAACTTCAAGTACCCACATGCCGCCAACAAACGCCGCGCCTGGATCTTCCCTAAGTCCACCTCCAATAAGTATCTCTTTTTCGTGATGGCGAAGGTATTCAATATGCAGCGCTTCACGCTCCTTGCGAACCATCATCATTTCCGGTTTATCTTGAAAAATAGCTACCAAACGCATTGATTCACCTTCTGTTAATGTTTTGCGTACGAGATTGAATCTGCAAATAACAACAAATTATTGATCAGACTACAACTGATCTGACTGCACCCGCAGCACGCCCGCTGCCAGCATCTGCTGCCACGCTGCAGCTAGTGAGCCGTTCAATTCAATGGCGCGGCAAGCATCTTCTATCACTACAACTTCAAACCCCGCAGCGCGCGCATCTAGCGCTGTCCAAGCCACACAAAAATCTGTCGCCAGCCCGCACACATAGGCCTTGCGCAGTCCGCGTGCTTGCAGATAGGCCGCCAAGCCCGTGGTGGTGGTGCGGTCAGCCTCCATAAACGCCGAATAGCTGTCTACCTGCGGGTGAAAGCCTTTGCGAATGATGAGCTGCGCGTGGGGCAAGTGCAGGTCTTTGTGCAGCGCTGCATCATGCGTGCCTTGCACGCAATGGTCTGGCCACAGCACTTGTGGGCCGTAGGGCATGTCCATGATGTCATACGGCGCTTTACCTGCGTGGCTAGACGCAAACGAGGCATGCCCCGCTGGGTGCCAGTCTTGTGTAATCACTACGTTGGCAAACAGCTTGCCTAGGCGGTTGATTATTGGCACCACCTCGTCGCCGCGCGGCACAGGCAAGCCACCGCCGGGCATAAAGCCGTTTTGTGCGTCAACAACAATCAGTACTGCATCTTGGTTCATGGCTGCGATGAACAGTTAAACCGCTGCGGCTTGCGTCCGACCAGATAGCGCACCCCATGGGGTACTGCACTTTCAAGATGGGGCGTATTGGCGGCTAAGCGAAACACATCACCTACTTGGTAAATGGTTTCTTTGCCGTTCACACTAATGGCCAACGAGCCTTCGACAATCAAAGCGAACGCATCAAAAGGATGTTGGTGCAAATCCATGCTGTAGCCCACAGGCTTTTCAATGGACAAGGCTGCATCAAACGCCTCGGCGCGCAAAGCGGCTTCAAATTCACTCTGGTTCATGGCTAGGTTCTCCATCAGCAATTTTATGCAAATTCAACAATGGGCTGATCTACGCTGAGCGATTCGCCTTTAGCTGCCAGCACTTTACCCACCACGCCGTCAGCGGCAGCAAACAACACGTTTTCCATTTTCATGGCTTCAATCACGGCCACGCGCTCGCCCGCCTGCACCTTTTGGCCTACCTGCACAGCTACGTCTACCAGCAGGCCTGGCATGGGCGACAGCACAAATCGGCTCATATCGGGCGGCATTTTGTGTGGCATGAGTTTATGCAAATCTGCTACACGAGGCTGCAGCACCAGCGCGTCTATCTGCGTACCGTTATGCTGTACACGCAGCGCCAGCGGGTTGCTGCGAGTGCCACGGTCTACCTGCGCTGAGAACGGTTGGCCATTGATCGTGCCATGAATAGCTATGTCATTCAACCGCGAAACACTATAAATTTCATAGCTGCTTGAGCATATATTTAGGCGCGCAAAGCCTATTTG
>JAYTPK010000069.1:0-1941 GCA_043747295.1 Polaromonas sp.
AAAAATCATCGGCCAGCGTAATGCGCTGCTCCAGCTTGGTAATGCCGGCTTCGTCGCCAGTTTTAGCGTGCTTTTTACCGGTAATGGTGTTGATCAATGTTGACTTGCCTACGTTGGGGATGCCGCAAATCAGCACACGCATGGGTTTGACCATGCCGCCACGCAAGGGGGCCAGCTGGTGGCAGGCTTTGATGATGTCTTTGGCCGGGGCCTTCATGCTGGCGTCCAGCCCAATGGCGCGGGTGCTGCCCTGCGCGTTGTAGTGGGCCAGCCATTGCGCGGTGCGTGCAGGGTCAGCCAAGTCTTGTTTATTCAGTACTTTCAGCGCGGGCTTGCCAGCGGTCAGCTGGGCAATCATCGGGCTGGCGCTGGAGCCTGGCAGGCGTGCGTCCAGCAGCTCTATGACCACATCAATTGTTTTGATACGGTCGCTGATGGCCTTTTGCGTAGCGCGCATATGCCCGGGGAACCACTGAATCGCCATGTTATAAATATCCTGATGTCGTTATTGGTATTGTCGCCTGTGCTGCAGGCGATTCTGCGCAGCATCGCCTAAACTATAGTTTTGTTATTTTTTCAAGCGAGACACCATGATCACTTTATGCGGCTTTCCCGTATCCAACTACTACAACAAAGTCAAAATTGCACTGGTAGAAAAAAACGTGGCTTTTGCTGAAGAGTCTATCCACCCCAAAGACATCACCGACGCAGCCAAGGCCGACACGCCACTGGGCAAGGTGCCCTACCTGCGCACGCCCCAAGGCAGCTTGTCTGAAAGCCAGGCCATTTTGGAATACATCGACATAGCCTACCCTAGCCCTGCATTGCTGCCTGCAGACCCGTTTGCTGCTGCTAAAGCGCGGGAGCTGGGCATTTATATAGACTTGCACTTAGAGCTGGTTGCCCGCGAGCTGTATGGGCAGGCTTTTTTTGGCGGAACGATCAGCGATTCTGCCAAAGACCGGGTGCATAAACAGCTTATCAAAAACATCAGTGCATTCAAACAACTGGCTAAATTTTCACCTTTTGTTGCAGGCGATACGTTTACCCAAGCTGACTGCAGCGCCTACGTTAACCTGCCCGTAGTGGGCATGGCTACCAAATCCATCTACGGCGAAGATTTGCTGATAGCTGCAGGGGTGGACTACAAACCTTATCTCAAAATGATCAGCGAGCGCCCCAGCGCGCAGAAGGCAGATGCTGACCGCCGGGCCTACTTGCGCAAGCCCGCGTAAATCTGAGCAAGCTTGCGTGAATCTGAGCATGCCTGCGTGAATTTAAACAAGCTTGACTAAGGGGTGTTGCACCATCAAAAAAGCGCGGCAATCACCGCGCTTTTTTTGCAACCTGAATGTCAGCGGCGCGGTGCTGGACCCGCCCGGCCTGCAATGTGGCGGAACATGATGCGGCCTTTGCTCAAATCATAGGGCGACAGCTCAACCGTCACGTTATCGCCCGCGATGATACGAATATGGTTTTTGCGCATTTTGCCGCCGGTGTAGGCGATGATTTCATGGCCATTCTCTAGCGTTACGCGAAAGCGTGAATCGGGCAGCACTTCGGCTACCAAGCCTTGCATTTCAATCAGATCTTCTTTGGCCATACTGTGTGAGGGTGTCCGGTGTAAATTAACTCCTTATTGTAAGGCTTTGCGCGAGCGGCCCACAACTGCGGGCCTACCAGGCCACACTAGCAGCGTTCTATCACCGTTTTGCGGCATTAAGCCTGGATTGCCAGCACTTTGTTAAGCCACTGGCCAAGGTCGGCTATTTCCTGCATGCACACCGAATGCGCCATGGGGTAGGCATGCCAATCCACGCTATAGCCCAAGCCTAGCAACACATCACGCGAGGCGCTAGCCCGGGCTATGGGCACCACACCGTCTTGCTGGCCGTGGGCTAAAAAGATGGGGGTTGTCGCATTGGCCAGGTGGCGCTCGGT
>JAYTPK010000070.1:0-4107 GCA_043747295.1 Polaromonas sp.
CAGCCGGGCGGCGATGCGTTTGCCTACGCCCCACACTTCTGACACGGCTGTTGTGTGCATCCAGCCGTGCAACTGGCTGTCGGGCAAGGCTGACAGGTCGCACACGCTGTTGAAAACGGCTTGTTTTTTGGCTAGGTGATTGGCAAGCTTGGCCAGTGTTTTGGTACTGCCAAAGCCTACGCACACCGGCAAGCCTGCCCACTGCTTAACGCGCTGCCTGATGGCTTGCCCCATGCTGGCAGCGCCGCCGTACAGATGCGCTACGGTCTCCACACGTAAAAAGCTTTCGTCGATGGAGTACACCTCTACGTCGGGGGTGAACTGGCGCAAAATTTCGGTGGCGCGGTTGCTCATGTCGCCATACAGGGTGTAGTTAGAGCTAAAAGCCAATATGCCATGCTGCTGTGCCAAATCTTTCAAGTCAAACCACGGTGCGCCCATTTTTACGCCCAGTGCCTTGACCTCGTTGCTGCGGGCCACGGCACAACCGTCGTTATTGGACAGCACCACCATGGGCACACCTTCCAGCTTGGGCTGAAACACGCGTTCGCACGATACATAAAAGTTGTTGACATCTACCAATGCGAACAACGCCTGGGCAGTGCTGGCCGCAGTGCTGGCTGCAGTAGTGGTGTTTTGCATATGGTTTGTATTGGGCTAGCAGGCGTAGCGGCGTATCACGCCTACTACTACGCCCCACACCTCAAACTGCTCGCCGTCTTGAAATTTGCGGGGTAAAAACTCGGGGTTTTCTGCATGCAGTTCAACGCACCCGGCCACAGAGTGCAGGCGCTTGATGGTGTAGTCGCCATTGACCACCGCCACCACAATTTGGCCGTGTTTGGCCTGCACCGAGCGGTCTACCAGCACTTTGTCGCCGTCAACAATGCCCGCGTCGCGCATCGAGCTGCCTTTGACTGCAAACGCAAATGTTGCTGCTTTATGGCGCACTAAAAACGTGTTCAGGTCCAGGCTCTCCTCCATGTAGTCGGTAGCAGGCGAAGGAAATCCAGCAGACAAGCGGCTGATAAATTGTGGAATGTCAAAGCCAGGTAGGCTAGCGAGCAGTGGCACAGGAGTTTGCGCCAGGGTGATTTTTGTGGTCGCAACTTTCGCTGCGAAATTAGGTTTGTTTTGAATTAAATCAAGCATTGGAAAGCACTGTTAATAATTATTAAAAACTGTTTATTTATACAGTATTTTAGTCTGCATAGTTACAGTTGTGGTATTTATCGTGCAACAGTTTTCTAGACTTGTAGGGCAATTTTCAGGTGTTTTTTTGACTAGAGACCCAGGTTTCGCTTGCTCAAGCAGCAATCGAGGCCGTTTTTGATATGCAAATAGCCTTGTAGTCCAAGTATTTACTGCTCAACCAGCTATAAAATTGATAGTGATCTACTTTTCATTAAGGATACCCCATGACCCGCCCTGTTCTGCCCGTAACTCAAATTCACAGCGCCATTCGCAGCAAAATTGCCGACTACCAAAGCCCACTGGTGCAAACTGTGCAAGCTGCGGTGGCGGCGCACGATGTAGTGGTGGTAGGCATGGCGATGAACCCGTTTCCTAAGCGGGCGCGCAAGCTGCTGGACGCAGCGCAGCAGCCCTACACCTACCTGGAGTACGGAAGCTACGCAAGCCAGTGGTACGAGCGCAGCGCGCTAAAAATGTGGACCGGTTGGCCCACGTTCCCGATGATTTTTGTCAAAGGCACGCTGGTGGGTGGCGCGGATGATGTGAAAAAGCTCATCGACAGCGGTGAGCTTGCTAAATTGCTTTCTGCTAGCTGATTTATTGATCAAAATGGGCTGTAGTCCAAGTATTTATTGATTAAGCAGCTATGAAATTAATAGTAAAAAACATTCAATCTGCGTCATAGTCAAAACCAATTAGATTTTATTTTCCAATAGTTTTAACATTCTTTCAGTGCTTCCTAGCTACCCGCCAAGGGCACTCTTGAAAGGAAATGTCATGACTACCGAATTGAAATGCCCATTCGCCAGCGGCGTGCGCCAACAAACTGTGGCCAGCGCCCCCACCAACGCCGCTTGGTGGCCTAAGCAGCTGAACGTGAAGATGCTGCACCAGCACAGCGCTAAGTCTGACCCGATGGGCCAAGACTTTGACTACGCCAAGGAATTTAAAACCCTTGACCTGCACGCCGTGGTCAAAGACCTTACTGCGTTGATGACCGACTCGCAAGACTGGTGGCCTGCAGACTATGGCCACTATGGCCCGTTTTTTGTGCGCATGACGTGGCACGCGGCGGGCACCTACCGCATAGCGGACGGACGCGGCGGCGCGGGCACAGGCGCGCAGCGCTTTGCACCGCTGAACAGCTGGCCTGACAACGGCAACCTTGACAAAGCGCGCCGCCTGCTGTGGCCCGTTAAGCAAAAGTATGGTCGCAAGCTGTCGTGGGCCGATTTGATCGTGCTGGCTGGCACGGTGGCGATGGATTCGATGGGCTTTAAAACCTTTGGCTTTGGCGGCGGCCGCGCTGATATTTGGGAGCCTGAAGAAGACATTTACTGGGGGCCAGAGGGCAAGTGGCTAGCCGACGAACGCTACCAAGGCGACCGCCAGTTAGACAACCCGCTAGCCGCCGTGCAGATGGGCTTGATCTACGTAAACCCCGAAGGGCCTAATGGCAAGCCTGACCCGCTAGGCTCGGCGCGCGACATACGCGAGACCTTTGCACGCATGGCCATGAACGACTACGAAACCGTAGCGCTGACTGCAGGCGGCCACACCTTTGGCAAAGCCCACGGCGCAGCCGACCCCGGCAAATATGTAGGCCCCGAGCCCGAAGGCGCCGGCATCGAAAGCCAAGGCCTGGGCTGGAAAAACACTTTTGGCAGCGGCAAAGGCGGGCACGCCATCACCAGCGGCATAGAAGGCGCGTGGACCAATAACCCAACTCAGTGGGACAACGGTTATTTTGAAAACCTGTTTGGCTACGAATGGGAACTCACCAAAAGCCCCGCGGGTGCAAATCAGTGGACACCTAAAGACAAAACCGCCAGCAACAATGTGCCCGATGCGCATGACGCTACCCTGCGCCACGCACCCATGATGACCACCGCCGACATGGCCATGCGCGTGGACCCTGCGTACGAAAAAATATCGCGCCACTTTATGGCCAACCCTGCAGAATTTGCCGATGCCTATGCGCGCGCGTGGTTTAAGCTAACGCACCGCGACATGGGGCCACGTACGCGCTACCTGGGCGCGCTGGTGCCCAAGGAAGAGTTGATTTGGCAAGACCCGGTGCCTGCACTAGACCACAAGCTGGTAGACGCGCAAGACATTGCTGCGTTGAAGGCTAAGTTGCTTGCCTCTGGCCTGTCTATTTCGCAACTGGTCAGCACGGCCTGGGCATCTGCATCAACGTTTCGCGGTAGCGACAAACGTGGCGGTGCCGACGGCGCGCGCATTAGATTAGCACCGCAAAAAGATTGGGCTGTCAACCAACCCACCGAGCTGGCCAAGGTGTTAGCCAAGCTAGAGGCGGTGCAAAAAGACTTTAACGGCGCACAAACGGACGGCAAAAAAATCTCGCTGGCTGACCTGATTGTTTTAGGTGGCAATGCAGCCGTGCAAGCTGCTGCCAAGAAGGCGGGCATAGAGGTGAATGTGCCCTTCATAGCGGGCCGCACTGACGCAACGCAAGCGCAGACCGATGTAGATTCGTTTGCCGTGCTAGAACCCACTGCAGACGGGTTTCGCAACTACCTGCGCAGCGGCCAAGAGGCATTTGCCGCTGAACTGTTGATAGACAAAGCCAATTTGCTAACACTGACTGCGCCCGAGATGACTGTGCTAATAGGTGGCATGCGTGCGCTGAATGCTAACTTTGCACAAGCCCCGCATGGTGTGTTCACCCAACGGCCCGAGGCGTTAACCAACGACTACTTTGTGACCCTGTGCAACATGGACACCCAGTGGAAACCCAGCGCCACAGCAAGCGGCGTGCTAGAAGGGCGCGACAGAACCGCAGGCCAGCTGAAGTGGACAGGCACCGTGGTGGACCTGGTCTTTGGGTCTAACTCGCAGCTGCGCGCTGTGGCCGAGGTATACGCCAGCGACGATGCGCAGCAGACTTTT
>JAYTPK010000071.1:0-48695 GCA_043747295.1 Polaromonas sp.
CACCAGGCCCTCGGCGGCCAGCACCTTGAGCGCCTCGCGCAGGGGGGTGCGGCTGATGCCAAAGGCCTGCGCAAGGGTCAACTCGTCAATCCAGCTGCCGGGCTCCATCTCGTGTTTGAAAATGCGCTGGCGCAGCAGTTCCGCCACCTCTTCATAAAGCGCACGCGGGGCCAGTGACACCGGGGTAGTTGCACTGACAGAATTTTTTTCCATTGACCGGTTTCGATTTGCCTAATTTGTAAGCGTGATGAAATACTAAAAATCAATAATTATAAATAACGCAGTCTTGTGCCGAGCACCTTAATTTTGTTGTGGCGGTCTTTTTTGGCCCTATCCGCGACCAATTCCGCGACAGCGCGCAACACCTGCATGAGGCTTAATATGGCAACCAACACAACGCACACGGTCAAAACACCATGAGTCTCAAGTCCACAGAATTTAATGCTGGCACGCTGGACGCCTGGGCAGCAGCGGCCGCGAAATCCGCACCGGATGGCAACATCCATGCGCTTGACTGGCACACGCCGGACGGCATTACCGTCAAGCCCTTGTACACAGCAACCGACGTTGCTGGTTTGCCGCACACCGACACCTTACCCGGCTTTGAGCCCTACCTGCGCGGCCCGCAGGCCACCATGTACGCGGTGCGGCCATGGACGATTCGCCAATACGCCGGGTTTTCTACCGCCGAGGAATCCAACGCCTTCTACCGCAAGGCGTTGGCGGCCGGCGGGCAGGGCGTGAGCGTGGCGTTTGATCTGGCTACCCACCGGGGTTACGACTCTGACCACCCGCGCGTGACGGGCGACGTGGGCAAGGCCGGCGTGGCGATTGACAGCGTGGAGGACATGAAGATTCTGTTCGACCAGATACCGCTGGACAAGGTCTCTGTGAGCATGACCATGAACGGCGCGGTGCTGCCGGTGCTGGCGGGCTATATCGTGGCGGCGGAGGAGCAAGGGGTGTCGCAAGCCAATTTGAGCGGCACGATCCAGAACGACATCCTCAAAGAATTCATGGTGCGCAACACCTACATTTACCCGCCCGCACCCAGCATGCGCATTATTGGCGACATCATTGAATACACGGCTAAGAATATGCCGAAGTTCAACTCGATTTCTATCAGCGGCTACCACATGCAAGAGGCGGGCGCTAACCAGGCGCTGGAGCTGGCATTTACCTTGGCCGATGGCAAAGAATATGTGAAGACGGCCATTGGCAAAGGTATGGATGTGGACGAGTTCGCCGGGCGCCTCTCGTTCTTCTGGGCCATTGGCATGAACTTCTACCTAGAGGTGGCCAAAATGCGCGCCGCACGCCTGCTGTGGTGCCGCATCATGAAGGGCTTTGATGCCAAGTCGCCCAAATCGCTCATGCTACGCACGCACTGCCAAACCTCGGGCTGGTCGCTTACGGAGCAAGACCCGTACAACAACATTGTGCGCACCACCATTGAGGCGATGGCGGCGGTGTTTGGCGGCACGCAGTCGCTGCACACCAATAGCTTTGACGAGGCGATTGCACTGCCTACCGAGTTTTCATCGCGCATTGCGCGCAACACGCAGCTCATCATCCAGGAAGAAACGCACATCGGCGCCGTGGTGGACCCATGGGCAGGCAGCTACATGATGGAAAAGCTCACGCAAGACATGGCCGACGCAGCGTGGAAGATTATTGAAGAAGTAGAAGCCATGGGCGGCATGGTGAAAGCCGTGGACAGCGGCTGGGCCAAGCTGAAGATTGAAGCAGCAGCGGCGGAGAAGCAGGCGCGTATTGACAGCGGGCAAGACGTGATTGTGGGGGTGAATAAATACAAGCTGAAGACCGAAGATGCGATTGAAGCAAGGGATATTGATAATGTGGCGGTGCGGGAGGGGCAGATTGCTAGACTGAAAGAAATCAAGTCAAAACGTGATGTAGTCCAAGTATCTACTGCTTTAGATGCTATTACTTTTGCAGCAGGGCATCCTGACAGCAAAGATGCAGACGGCAACGCAGTTAACCTGTTAGACCTCACCGTCAAAGCCATCCGCCTGCGCGCCACCGTAGGCGAGATTAGCGACGCACTAGAAAAAGCCTTTGGTCGTCACCGCGCTGATATTCATAAAGTCAGCGGCGTCTATGCCGCCGCATATGATACAGACGCAAGCCAAGGCGACACGATGGAATACTGGAACCAGCTCAAGAAAGACATAGCAGACTTTGCCGAGGTACAAGGCCGCCGCCCCCGCGTGATGATCAGCAAACTAGGCCAAGATGGCCACGACCGAGGTGCCAAAGTGGTCGCCACAGCCTTCGCCGACCTAGGCTACGACGTAGACATGGGCCCCCTGTTCCAAACCCCCGAAGAATGCGCCCGCCAAGCCATTGAAAACGACGTACATGCGGTGGGCGTATCCACACTAGCCGCAGGCCACAAAACCCTAGTCCCCGCCATCATCGCCGAGCTAAAAAAGCAAGGCGCAGACGACATCATCGTCTTCGTGGGCGGCGTGATACCCCGGCAAGACTATGACTTTTTGTACGCGGCAGGTGTCAAAGGCATCTATGGGCCGGGGACTCCGATACCGGTGAGCGCGAAGGATGTACTGGAGCAGATCAAGAAAGCGTTGGGGTGAATGTGTTTCATCTCGTGCGAAACACTCTCTCCGTTCGCCCTGAGCCTGTCGAAGGGTTCTGTGTGAAATTAGAAAGGAATAGACATGCGTATAAATAATCCGTTTGTAGCAGAAGATTTTGATATGCAAGACATTCGTGGAGATCAGTATGCTGCTATGAAACCTGCAAGCACAATTTTGCGAATAGAAGGCTTCGCCTACTTGGTGTTGGCTTGCGCCATGTATCATTTTCTGAATCTTTCTTGGGCTCAGTTTGCACTGTATTTTTTCGTGCCAGATTTAGCAATTTTTGTTTATATGTTTACCAATGCACGCATGGGAATGTATGCCTACAACATCACGCATAGCAGCATAGGCGCTGCGTTAGCAGGTTTGATTGGGTTGCTTATGCATGAGCCGCTATTTTTTCAGATCAGCATAATTTGGTTTGCACATATAGGTTTTGATCGTGCATTGGGTTATGGTTTGAAATATCCGATGGGTTTTCGCGTCACCCACTTAGGTGTTCTCAAAGGAATGGCAAATAAAGAATGAGGCCATTTTTAGTCTATCTACTTCGCTGCGCTGACAGCTCCTATTACTGCGGTGAAACCGACAGTATGGATGGCCGTATGCAGCAGCATCACCGTGGCGGGATAGGATACACGTCAACACGAAAACCGGTTGTACTTGTTTGGCAAGGTGAATTTGAAACCCGTGCGGGGGCGATTGAGTTTGAACAGCAAATAAAAGGTTGGTCGCGGGCGAAGAAGGAGGCCTTGATTCGCGGTGATTGGAAGCAGATTAAGGCACTAGCTAAATCAAAGTCAACTTCAACAGTTTCAAAATCAACTCCAACCGTTTCAAAAGCAATTTCAACCGTTCGCCCTGAGCTTGTCGAAGGGCTTAGTGGTGAGAAGGCTTCGACAGGCTCAGCCCGAACGGATGATGAAAATTTAGCAACCCTTCGCCCCTTTGCCAAGCTCAAGACGGGCCAAGTTCAGGGGGAACGGGTATTGGTTTCATCCATAGTACAGGATGGCGCAGGGCAGCGCCGTGCGATTGCCAAAGCCATCACGTTGCTAGAATCCACCCGCGCAGACCATCGTGCGCAAGCGGATGAACTGTTGACTGCGCTTTTGCCGCACACAGGCAAGTCATTTCGCCTTGGCATCAGCGGCGTACCCGGCGTAGGCAAGTCTACATTCATCGAAACGCTGGGACTGTACCTGATCGAGCAAGGTCACCGCGTGGCAGTGCTCACCATAGACCCATCGTCCACCATTTCTGGCGGCTCCATCCTAGGCGACAAAACGCGGATGGAAAAACTCTCGGTGCATGAGAAGGCCTACATCCGCCCCAGCCCCAGCAGTGGCACACTGGGCGGCGTGGCCGAGAAAACGCGTGAGGCCATGTTGGTGTGCGAGGCGGCAGGCTACGACATAGTGATTGTGGAGACCGTAGGCGTGGGCCAGAGCGAGACGGCGGTGGCAGGCATGACGGACATGTTTGTGCTGATGCAACTGCCCAATGCGGGTGACGATTTGCAGGCGATCAAGCGCGGTGTGATGGAACTGGCGGATTTGGTGGTGATTAACAAGGCGGATATTGACAAAGATGCCGCAACGCGCGCGCAGGCGCAGATCACGTCGGCTATGCGCTTGTTCGGTCAGCAGGGTAGCCCGGCGCATACGCTGCATGACGATGCGGTGTGGCATCCGCAGGCTATGCAGTTATCGGCTTTGCTGGGCACTGGTGTTGTAGAGTTTTGGCAGAGCGTATCGAAGTTTACAAATTTACAAACTAGCAGTGGCAAACTGGCGCTGCGCAGGCAGCAGCAGTCGCTTGCATGGATGTGGGAGCGTATTGAGGCTGGTTTGAAACAAGCGTTTAAGCAAAACCCACAGGTTCAGGCGCTTTTACCGCAGCTAACTAAAAAGTTGCTCAATGGCGAGGTTGCAGCCTCTACTGCAGCACGTAATCTGCTTGAAGTCCAAGTATTTACTGCTCAAACAGCTATTAAATAAATAGTAATTTAGAAAATTGAGATAAGAAAAAATCATGCAAGATATCCTAGAACAGCTAGAAGCCAAACGCCAACTCGCGCGCTTGGGCGGTGGTCAAAAACGCATTAACGCGCAGCACAAAAAAGGCAAACTCACCGCCCGCGAGCGGCTGGAGATTTTGCTGGACGAAGGCAGCTTTGAAGAGTGGGACATGTTTGTCGAGCACCGCTGCGTGGACTTTGGCATGCAAGACCAGAAGATCCCCGGTGACGGTGTGGTCACGGGCTACGGCATGATCAACGGGCGCTTGGTGTTTGTCTACAGCCAGGATTTCACGGTGTTTGGCGGTGCGCTGTCTGAAGCCCATGCAGAAAAGATTTGCAAAGTGATGGACCAGGCCATGAAGGTGGGTGCACCAGTGATCGGCCTGAACGACTCGGGCGGCGCGCGCATTCAAGAGGGCGTGGCATCGCTGGGCGGTTATGCCGACGTCTTCCAGCGCAATGTGATGGCCAGCGGCGTGGTGCCGCAGATCAGCATGATCATGGGGCCCAGCGCGGGTGGTGCGGTGTACTCACCCGCCATGACCGACTTTATCTTCATGGTCAAAGACAGCAGCTACATGTTTGTCACCGGCCCCGAGGTGGTGAAAACGGTGACGCACGAAGAAGTGACAGCCGAAGAACTGGGCGGCGCTATCACCCACACCACCAAAAGCGGCGTGGCCGACCTAGCGTACGAAAACGATGTAGAAGCCCTGCTGATGCTGCGCTGCCTGTACAACTACTTGCCTCTCAACAACCGCGAAAAAGCCCCCGTGCGCCCCAGCGGCGACCCGGCGGCGCGCATAGACATGTCGCTGGACACCTTGGTGCCCGACAACGCCAATAAGCCGTATGACATGAAAGAACTCATCGTCAAAACAGTAGACGATGGCGACTGGTTTGAGCTGCAGCCGGAGTACGCTAAAAACATTTTGATTGGCTTTGCACGCATGGACGGGCAGACGGTGGGCATTGTGGCTAACCAGCCACTGGTATTGGCAGGTTGCCTGGACATCAAGTCGTCCATCAAGGCTGCACGCTTTGTGCGCTTTTGCGATGCGTTCAATATTCCTGTCATTACTTTTGTGGATGTGCCCGGCTTCATGCCCGGCACATCGCAAGAGTACGGCGGCATCATCAAGCACGGTGCCAAGTTGCTGTATGCGTATGCCGAATGCACAGTGCCCAAGATTACCGTCATCACCCGCAAAGCATACGGCGGCGCATACGACGTGATGTCGTCCAAACATCTGCGTGGCGACGTGAACTTTGCGTGGCCCAACGCAGAGATTGCCGTAATGGGTGCCAAAGGCGCTGTGGAGATTATTTTCCGTGAAGACAAAGGCGACCCTGCAAAAATCGCTGCGAAAGAAGCGGAGTACAAAGCCCGCTTCGCCAACCCCTTCGTCGCAGGTGCCCGGGGTTTCATCGATGACGTGATCTTGCCACATGAAACGCGTAAACGGATTTGTCGCTCGCTGGTGATGCTGAAAGACAAGAAGATAGAAAATCCGTGGCGAAAGCATGGAAATATACCGCTTTAACTGAATCTATTAAGCGTTCATATTTGACACTTTAAGCCATAAAAACTATAATTAACGTTCTTATGAGAACATTTAACTTATTGTCATCCAATAGCATTTGCTCTGAATTAGGTGGGCGAATCAAACGATTGCGTCTTGCAAAAAATTTAGGTCAGCAACAGTTGGCAGAGATGACGCAAAGTTCACTCTCTTCCGTACGCAGGCTTGAGGCACAGGGGCAGGGGAATCTTGAATTTTTCGTACGCGTGGCGCAAGCCTTGCAGGCTGTGGAGCAGCTAGAGAGTTTGTTTATTCAGCCCATACAAAGCATCGCGCAAGCTGAGCGTGAGCAGTCTCTAGCGCTTAGGCAACGTGCTCGTGTACTAAAAATTAGCGCAAAGTCTGGTGTAAAACCATGAAGAAGCTAAAGGTTGTTTATGAAGGGTGGGGTGAACGTTGGCCGCTAGGCACATTGGCGGACACGGGGCGTGACATCATGTTTGAGTATTCACCGCAAGCCGTAGAGCGTGGTTTGCAGTTATCACCCATGCACCAGCCGCTACCACGCGCCGGGGCGGCAGCGGTTTCGTTTAAAGGCGAAGCGCACTCTTATGGATTACCAGGTTTTATTGCCGACGCACTGCCCGATGGTTGGGGTATGCTGTTGATGGATCGTGCGCTGCGCAAATTAGGCCGCAACCCACGCGAGGTATCGGTACTAGAGCGTTTGGCCATTGTGGGTGAGCGCGCCATGGGTGCACTGTCGTTCGAGCCTTCTGACGAAGACATCTTACCTGCGGAAAAACTCCAACTCAAAGAGCTCGCTAAAGAGGTCATCGCCTTGCTAGCCGACGAAAATTCGGGCGCAAACAAAGCCGATGCACAGCTTCGTCACTTGATGCAGTTAGGCGGTTCACCGCAGGGTGCTCGCCCTAAAGTGTTGGTTGATTTCAATGCGCGCACAGGGCAGCTCAGTAGCGGCATGCCGCTGACAGGCAGCGCAACGCCATGGCTGATGAAGTTTCCAGCGGAGAGCGAATACCGCGAAGTCTGTGCTGTTGAAGAACTCTACTCCCGGGTAGCGCGCCACGGCGGCATGGATATGCCCCGCAGCCGATTCTTTGATCTGGGCACTAAGCACAGTGCATTTGGTGTCGAGCGTTTTGACCGCATGGTGAAAGACAAGCAAGTATTGCGTGTGCCCATTATGAGCATGTCAGCATACCTGCAAGCTGATCACCGCATCCCTTCGTTAGATTACGAAACAGTGTTGCTGGCCACTTTGCGCATTACGGGTGATCGACGCGAAGTTGTCAAAGCGTTCGAACGTTGCATATTCAACGTCATCATGCACAACCGCGACGACCATAGCCGCAACTTTGCCTTGCGCATGGACGAGCAAGGAATGTGGAAACTATCCCCAGCATTTGATTTGACTTACAGCTTCGGCCCGGGTGGCGAGCATTCGACCAGTGTAGCGGGGCATGGAAAACACATTACGCGTGCGCAATTAATGCATGTCGCTAAAGCTGGAGGCATCTCCGCGCAAGTAGCGAATCGTTGTGTCAACGAATGGTTAAGCAACGCCCAAGGCATAGCTATGTTATTGAAAGAGCTACCAATTCGGCGCACTACGTTGAATGACCTTATGAAGTCTATGGCGTCACGCATTGAATTATTGAATTAAATTTGGAAGATATATGTTTACAAAAATCCTCATAGCCAACCGTGGCGAAATCGCTTGTCGCGTGATTCAAACCGCCCGCAAGATGGGCATTAAAACCGTGGCGGTGTATTCCGATGCTGACAAGGATGCGCGGCATGTGCAGTTAGCGGATGAAGCTGTGCATATCGGCACTGCGCCGTCGCGTGAGTCGTATTTGATGGCCGACAAAATTATTGCAGCTTGCAAGCAGACGGGCGCGCAGGCGGTGCATCCGGGGTATGGCTTTTTGTCGGAGAACGCGGGCTTTGCCAAGCGGGTGGAGGAAGAGGGCATTATTTTTATTGGGCCTAAGCACTACTCGATTGCGGCGATGGGCGACAAGATTGAGTCTAAGAAGCTGGCGGGCGCTGCGGGGGTTAACTGCATTCCGGGCGTGAATGATGCGATTGAAACGGCTGAGCGAGCGGTGGAGATTGCCAAGGTGATTGGCTATCCGGTGATGATCAAGGCATCGGCGGGTGGTGGCGGCAAAGGCCTGCGCGTGGCGCATGACGATAAGGAAGCGTTTGAGGGCTTTACCAGCTGCCGTAACGAAGCACGCAACAGCTTTGGTGATGACCGCGTGTTTATTGAAAAATTTGTCCAAGAACCGCGCCATATTGAAATTCAACTGATAGGCGACAGCCAAGGCAATGTGATTTATTTGAACGAGCGTGAGTGCTCGATACAGCGCCGCCACCAAAAGGTGATTGAAGAAGCGCCATCGTCATTCATCAGCGACGCTACACGCAAGGCTATGGGTGAGCAGGCCGTGGCGCTGGCTAAGGCGGTGAAGTACCAAAGCGCGGGCACCGTGGAGTTTGTGGTGGGCAAAGACCAGAGTTTTTACTTTCTGGAGATGAACACCCGCTTGCAGGTAGAACACCCGGTAACGGAATGCATTACTGGGCTGGACCTGGTGGAGCTGATGATTCGCGTGGCTGCGGGTGAGCCTTTGCCTTTGGCGCAGAAAGATGTGCAACGCAACGGCTGGGCAATCGAGTGCCGCATCAACGCCGAAGACCCGTTTCGTAACTTTTTGCCTTCCACGGGGCGTTTGGTGCGATTCCAGCCCCCAGTGCAGACGATGTTTCAAGCGAATACACAAGACCTGTATGGCGTGCGCGTAGACACTGGCGTGCAAGACGGTGGCGAGATCCCGATGTACTACGACTCAATGATCGCCAAGCTCATCGTGCATGGCAAAGACCGCAATGAGGCAATTGCCAAAATGCGTGCAGCGCTGAATGCTTTTGTGATTCGAGGCATCAGCAGCAATATTCCGTTTCAGGCCGCTTTGCTGGCACACCCTAAGTTTGTCAAAGGCGATTTCAATACCGGATTCATCGCCGAGAATTACGGCAAAGGCTTCGCTGCCGAAGATGTTCCGCATGATGACCCCAATGTACTGAAAGCCATTGCCGCCTTCGTGCGCCGCAAAGCGCACGAGCGCGCAGCGGGCATGAGCGGGCAGCTGCCAGGCTACCAGCGGGTGATTGAAAAAGACTATGTGGTAGTTACGCTGGCTGCAGATGGCAAGCACACCTACACGCCTGCCCATGTAGAAGAATTCACCGGGAAAATTGGTTTCGCATCCATAAAAATAGGTGCAAGCAGCTACGAGATATACAGTGAATCACGCCTGAACGACATTGCCATCCACGGCACCATTAACGGCAGTGCGTTTACCGCCCAGGTAGAGCGCGGCACCCGCAAAGACCCGCTGGCCCTGCGTGTACAGCACAATGGCACGCAGATCGACGCGCTGGTGCTTAGCCCACGCACCGCAGCGCTGCACCAACTCATGCCGCACAAAATGCCGCCCGACATGAGCCGCTTTGTACTGTCGCCAATGCCCGGCTTGCTGGTAGACGTAGCCGTACAAGTAGGCCAAAAAGTGCAAGCAGGTGAACGCGTGGCCGTGATCGAGGCTATGAAAATGGAAAATGTTCTATTTGCCGTAGCTGACGGTGTGGTGGGCAAAGTGTTGGCCGCCAAAGGTGAGTCGTTGAGCGTCGACCAGCCGATTGTGGAGTTTGCGTAAGTGGCAAGGCAGGCTTTTTAAACTTTGGATGAAAAGGAGTTAGCTATGAATCAGCCAGATTTCGAAGCCGCATTGCGTGCAGAGGCGTTTGATCCTGCTCTGCTCATTGAAAAACCAGTTGGCTACAGCATGGATTTGCACCAACACCCCTTTGATGCATTTGCATTGATTACGGCGGGTTCGTTGTCCATCAGCGTGCATGGCGTAGAGACTGTGTACCAAGTGGGTGATGTGTTCCGCTTAGCTGCCAACACGCCCCATCTGGAGAGCGCATTGCCCTACGGCGTGAGCTATCTGGTTGGGCGAAAGCCGCAGCGGTTTAACTGCGCATCGCAGCCATGAACCAAGATGCAGTGCTAGTCGTAGTGGATGTGCAAAACGGCTTCATGCCCGGTGGCGGCCTGCCTGTGCCGCGCGGCGATGAAGTGGTACCAGTGATTAACCGCCTTGGCAAACTGTTTAGCAATGTGGTCATCACGCAAGACTGGCACCCTGCAGGCCATGCATCGTTTGCATCGAGCCACACTGGCAGCGCACCTTACGACATGATGAACATGCCCTACGGCCTGCAGGTTTTGTGGCCCGACCATTGCGTGCAAGGTACTCACGATGCAGCTTTGCACGCAGACCTGCACCTGCCACATGCGCAACTTATTATTCGCAAAGGCTTTCATCCACAGGTCGACAGTTATTCAGCGTTCATGGAGGCTGACCGCACCACTACCACCGGCCTAGCGGCATACCTGCAAGCACGCGGATTGCGCAAAGCCTATGTATGTGGGCTGGCTACTGATTTTTGTGTGGCCTGGACTGCGCTAGACGCACGCGCAGTGGGCTTTGACGCGGTAGTGATTGAAGATGCCTGTCGCGCAATCGATTTGAACGGGTCGCTCGCGCAAGCATGGAATAACCTGCAAGCCGCTGGCGTTCAACGCCTGCAATCTAACGACATAACCTAGAAAAATGATGACACGCCCTTTTAAAGTTCTCGGTATCCAACAAATCGCCATCGGTGCGCCTGACAAAACTCGTTTGAAAACCTTGTGGGTTGATATGCTGGGTTTAGAAGTGACTGGCAATTTTAAAAGTGAACGTGAAAATGTAGACGAAGACATTTGCGCGATTGGTAGCGGGCCGTTTAAGGTTGAGGTGGATTTAATGCAACCCATCGATCCCGAAAAAAAGCCTGCTGTGCACACCACCCCGCTAAACCATGTGGGCCTATGGATTGACGACTTACCCAAAGCGGTGGACTGGCTCACCGCCCAAGGTGTGCGCTTTGCACCTGGTGGCATTCGCAAAGGCGCAGCGGGGTATGACATTACTTTTTTGCACCCCAAAAGCAATGATGAGTTTCCGATTGCAGGCGAGGGCGTGTTGATTGAACTGGTGCAGGCACCGCCCGAGGTGATTAACGCTCTGTCTAGTTAGTGCTACCAGTCTGTCACTTTTACCAACTTCCCGCCAGCAGAAAGACGCTGGATACTCGACGCGCTCTCGGCAAAGATAAAGTCCTCTGGCTCCCAGCCAATGCCATCGCCGTCAAACTCACGTTCGTACAACGGGTATTTAGTGGCCTTGCTGCCCAGCTCGCGAAACTCGGGCAGGTACCAGCACTTTTCTGCTTTCTGCGTTAACCAATCCGTAAAGTCGCCCTCAAAAGCATCCACTTGCGTAAATGCCCACCACGTGGTTTGCCTGCGATAAAACTTGGGATGCAAAAATTTGCGGTCGCCTTCGTCACGGATAGCCGAACCTACTGCGCGAAACTCTAGCGTGGGGTCAAACTTGTTAAAGCGGTCGCTGTACAGCCGCGCAATGCCTTCGCGGCTTTTGCGCCCCGCTTGCCATGAGGCGATAGACTCGTCGATTTCGTAGGGCAGCATAGAGTCGTACAGCGCAACGACAGCCAAGCCTTGTTCGAGCAGCCACAGGTTTAGATTAATGCCATTAGGCAAAATAATATCACCCACAAATCGGCCATATTTGTCAATGGCAGCGCCCGGGCCCTCGCTGGGTTTGAGCTCGGACACAAATTTGCAGGGCAACGGGTTGCTGCCAAAGGTTTCTAAAAATGAGGCTAATCTGACCACAGCGGTTTCAGCCTGTTGCTGCCGATAGTCTTTGATCAGCCCAGTGCCTTTTAGTTTGCCATCGCTACCTTTGGCATCAGGCCGGTAGTGCAGCTCTGGCGCGTCGATGCGCTGTAGGCGAATGGTGATGGCGCCGTTTTTAATCAAGGGCTTTACTTTGGCCTGGCCAGTGGCGGCATCTTGTTTAGCGGCTATGCCTGCGCCATCGTAGGCCGATGTGTTTTGAAATTGAGTTTGCCCATCCAGTCGCACCCGCACGCTGCCTGGCGTCACGGTGAGGAGCAGTTTGGTGGTGTCTGCATCAGATTTACCTTTGGGCCAAAACTGCACTATCTCAATCGTGCCTGATATCTCTAGGCTATTAGTTTTTGCCATACCGCCTCCTTCTGCACAAAGTTAATCTGATACTCATAGACCCTATCTTCGCGGCTAAAGACTAAATTCACATGACAAAGTTAACGCTATCAGCGTCAGGTTGTTACCAATAGCAGCATAAAGTTTGTCACAATAAGGTTATGTTGACTTTATTTACCAAATTTGGGTTTGTTATTGCAGCTTTGTGTTGGGCATTGTCCCCAGCCATGGCGCAGGAGCGGCGTGTTGCACTGGTCATTGGGAATGCCGCTTACAAATCAGTGACAACACTACAAAACCCGGTAAATGATTCGCGGGCAGTCGCCAAGTCGTTGCGAAGCTTAGGCTTTGAAGTGGTTGAGCGTGAAAACGTGGGCCGCGAGGGATTTGCTTTAGCTGTACGTGAATATGGCGACAAATTGCGTGGAGCGTCGGTTGGTTTGTTCTACTTTGCAGGCCATGGGTTGCAGGTTAAAGGCCGCAATTATTTAGTGCCCGTAGATGCAGACATTGCGCGCGAAGACGAGGTGCAATACCGCAGCTTTGACGTGAACGAAGTGCTAGACAAGATGGACTCAGCGCGCACTGCTGTGAATATAGTAGTGCTAGATGCGTGCCGCAACAACCCCTTTGCACGCTCATTCAAGACCAGTCAAACTGGCTTAGCGCAGATGGACGCACCCACGGGCACGTTGATTGCCTTTGCCACTGCGCCCGGCTCGGTAGCGCAAGACGGTGATGGCAGCAACGGCTTGTATACCGGTGCGCTGCTAAAACACATTGCCGCCCCCGGCGTGGCTGTGGAGCAAATGTTCAAGCGTGTGCGGGTGGATGTGGTCAACGCATCTAAAAACCAGCAAGTGCCTTGGGAAAGCTCATCGCTTAATCGAGACTTTACATTTGCCAGCGCAGCCGCCGCCAAGCCTGTAGTGGCTGCTGTTGCCGCACCTAACCCCGCCGCAGTGGTAGCCACCGAGCTGGCCTTGGACTTAGCCTTCTGGGATGCAGTGAAAGACAGCCGCAGTGCAGCAGACTACCGCGCTTATTTAGAGCAGTATCCTAGCGGCCGTTTTGCTGCATTAGCGCGTGTGCGTGCTGCTGTGCAACACAGTGCAGTAGCGCCAACTGAGCCGATTGTCATGTCTGCAACTATCGCAGCTGCAGCAGTGCCAGTGCCCGCGCAAGCTGTGAATACTGTTGTGCAATGGAAGCAGGGCGCAGCTACCAAACAGCTGGTTGTGGCCAAGAGTGGCCCGGTAGAGGCCACAGCCCAGTCGCCCGAAGGCTTATACCTTGTAGCAGCAGCAGGCGGTGTGCTGCACTGGGTGGATACGGTGCGCGGCAGTGTGATTAAGAGCACGGTGCAGTATGAGCGGGCTAACGGTCAAGCTACTAGCTTGCAGTTTTCAAACGATGGGCGCTGGCTGCTAATGGGTTTACAGAGCGCTGGGCGCGTTACGCATCAGTTGATTGATGTGGCCACTGCGAATAATGTATGGAGCAAGCCTGCTTCCAGCGCTAAATTTGATCTTGTCGCAGCCCAAGTTTTATTACAAAACACGCAGGGTGCAACGGAGACGGTGCGCTTGCCATGAGACACCACACAACATTACCCATCATTCTGCCAATGCTATTTCAACGTAATTTCTGGTTGGCCTGTGCTTTAGCGTTAGCCCAAAGCTGGGCTTTTGCAGGCCAAGACTGCGGTGAACGCGCAGCGCCTACTCCCGAGGCGTTAGCCAAAGGCTTGGCACTAGGCCAGCGGATGCAAAATCAACTCGAAGCCAGCGGCGCATCTACCGCGCTGGTAGCGCGCATTGGCCTGAACCTGAGCGAGTTTGGCCAGCGCTACACCCACATGGGTGTGGCGGTGCGCGACCATGTGCGCAAACGCTGGCAGGTGCTGCACTTGTTTAACCCCTGCGGCAAGGCCGAGTCTGAAATTTTGGTGCAACCGTTAGAGAAGTTTTATGAGGTGGATTTGTACGAGTATGAAGGCTTGATCATCACACCCTCGTATGCCAAGCAATCGGCTTTGCGCACCACATTTATGAGCCCGGCTACTACCCGGCTGCTACACAACCCAGCATATAACTTGATAGCGCATCCGTTTAATACCCGGTTTCAAAACTCTAACCAGTGGATTTTAGAAATGGCTGGGCTAGCCTTTGATGATCGCCGTGCCATTAACGACAGGGCTAGCGCGCAAAACTGGCTGAAAGCCCAAGGTTTTGAGCCTGGCGTTATCCGTATAACTAACCTGCGCCGCTCAGGTGCGCGCCTGTTTAGCGCCAACGTGAGCTTTGCTGACCACACGCAAGAAGAATATGAAAAGCAGCAATACCAAGTCGTCACGGTTGACGCCATCAGCCGGTTTTTAGCTGCGCAAGACAGTGGCTTAACGCAAGTTACGGTAAAGTAAATAGCGCCTTTAGTTTAGGCGCTGATGTCGTGCAATATTTTGTTCGCAAAAGCGCTTGAAGTCAGCATATCCGATGCTTGGGCAGCTATCACAAAGCTAGCGTCAAACTGCTGGTAATTGCGCCGGGTTGATGTAGCATAACCCGGGTCATAGTGCAGCTCTAGCAGCTCGCGCACTACGCCTTCTACCTTGCCAGCATGTACGCGCGCCTTCCAGTCTTCGATGACGGCTGCACCCCGCAGGTCTTTCAAAACGTCCAACCGTGCGCAAAAAAACGCGGGGTCTTTGACGAAAAAATCGTAGTCTTCCATCAGCAGTTTTACGCGTTCTTCGATGGGTAGCTCTAGCCGTGCACAGGCACTGGCACGCAGTGCCGTCATCAGCGCGTCGGGTACGCTCACGTTGCCTACTTTTTTGCTCTCGCTTTCTGCCCATACCACCATTGTGGGGTCGAGCTGGCGCAGTGCGTTCCAGATGCGGGTGTCAAACTGTTTTTGGCTGGGCTGCGGCTGTCCGGGGATCAAACCCAGCACTGAGCTGCGATGCTCGGCCAGCGCTTCAAGGTCTAATACCTGCGTACCGACAGCAGCCAGTGATGTCAACAGCCGAGTTTTGCCGCTGCCCGTGGGGCCGCAGATCACGCGGTAATTAAACAGTGTGGCCAGGCGTGCAATGTCAGTCACCATCTCGGCACGAAACGCCTTGTAGCCGCCGTCAATAATGTGCACATCAAAGCCAATTTGCGACAACACCAGCGACAGCGACCCGCTGCGTTGCCCTCCGCGCCAGCAGTAAATTAATGGCTTCCAGTTTTTTGGCTTATCGGTGCAGTGCTTTTCAATATGCTGCGCAATGTTGCGCGCCGCCATCACCGCGCCGCGCTTGCGGGCATCGAAGGCGCTGATTTGCACATAATTAGTACCTACTTCTTCGCGCTGTTGGTCGCTCAGCGTAGGCCAGTTAACGGCGCCCGGCAAGCGGTCTAGTGCATATTCAGCTTCGCTGCGTGCGTCGACGATGGTGTGAAAACTGCCCAGCTGGGCTAGCGCATCTGCTGCGCTGATTTTGGTTAAGGGCATACCATAGAGTATCGCTGGTGGTTCACAGTTTATTTTGGCAGTTTATTTCAACAGTTTTTTGAGCTCAGGCCACACATTGCCCAGCATGATGGGGTGCGCCTCGGCTTTAGGGTGGATGCGGTCAGCTTGAAAGTATTTGACCGGATCGGCAATGTCGGCCACGTCTTTGAGAAAGAAGGGCACCAAGCCTGTTTTCTTGGCTTTGGCTACAGTGTCAAAAGTATCGGCAAACTGCTTGCTGTAGTCTGCGCCAAAGTTAGGCGGCAGCTGCATACCCACTAACAGCACTTTGGCCTTGGCTTTTTGGGCAGCTTCGGTCATGGAAGTTAAGTTATCCCCCGTCATTTTCATGGGCAGGCCGCGCAGCGCATCGTTGGCACCCAGCTCTATCACCACATGGGAAGGTTTGTGTTGCGCCAGCAGTGCGCCCAAGCGCGAGCGGCCGCCCGAGGTGGTGTCGCCACTGATGCTGGCGTTGATCACTTTGGCGGTAATTTTCTCTAAAGCCAGTTTTTTCTCTAGCAAGGCTACCCAGCCTGTGCCGCGAGCTAGGCCATACTCCGCGCTCAACGAGTCGCCCACCACCAAGATGACGGGGCTGGGCACGCGCTTTTCACTTAGCGCCCCAGCGGGGGCGGCTAACAAAGATAGCCCTAGACCCGCGGCCAGAGTCAAAGTCGCGGTAAAGTGGCGCCTAGATTGATTTGAAAAACTAAAAGCCATGGCAGATTCCATTATTTCGGTAGAACATGTGTCCAAAAGCGTCACCGACTCTACGGGCACCCTAGATATTTTGCGTGATATTCATTTTGGCATTGAGGCCAAGGCCACTTGCGCTATTGTCGGCGCTTCTGGGTCGGGCAAAAGCACTTTGCTGTCGATCATTGCTGGTTTGGATACGCCAACTAAAGGAACAGTTCATTTAGCGGGACAAGACCTGTTCACCATCAGCGAGGACGACCGTGCCGCTTGGCGTGCACAAAACGTAGGTTTTGTGTTTCAAAGCTTTCAGCTGCTAGGCAATCTTACTGCGCTAGAAAACGTGATGTTGCCGCTAGAGTTGGCAGGCCGTAAAGACTCGCGCGTCACAGCCACCGAGATGCTCAAGCGCGTAGGCTTGGCCGAGCGGTTAGGGCACTACCCCAAGGTCATGAGCGGCGGCGAGCAGCAGCGCGTAGCGCTGGCCCGCGCCTTTGTAGTGCAGCCCGCAGTACTGTTAGCCGATGAGCCCACGGGCAGCCTAGACCACGCCACGGGTGATAAAGTGATGCAGCTGATGTTTGACCTGAACGCAGAGCTGGGCACCACGCTGGTGTTGGTAACGCATGACCGTGCGATTGCAGCGCGCTGTGGGCAGCGGATTGTGATTGAGGCGGGTGAAATTGCTCTGTAATGTTACTTTTGGTAGTGAAATAGTGCTGTAGTCCAAGTATTTATTACTTAGCTAGCTATTGTATTTGTAGCGTTTTGTTTTTCTTAGTTGGTTTGTTTCAGATCCCCTTGGCAATGCGTGGTGTCCTTGATTAGCCGTGGCGGACGGCGATGCATATCGCTAGGACAATCCACGCGTTTGGCCCTCAGCCTAGTACAAGCGCGCTGCTGTGGCATAGCACTGTCGTCACCGATTCGAACTTCGGGCTCGAGGAGCGCAGACATGGGGATCAGCAACTGTCTTAAAAGTCAAGTGATTTCAGGCAAACCATGCTTAGCAAAGCTAAAGGATTGAGCATCGCGCACCATCGCATTGAGGATGATCAATAGCTTTCGCATGCAAGCCACCAAAGCCAGCCTCTTGGGCTTACCTGCTGCCAACAATCGCTGGTAGAACACCTTGATCACGCGATTGTGTTTAGTTGCGACTAACGTGGCCATGTACAGCACCGCACGCACGCTGGCCCGCCCGCCATAGATCACCCGCTTGCCCCGCATGCGGCCAGAGTCATGGTTCATGGGGGCAACCCCCACCAGCGCACTGATGCCCCTGCGCGAGAGTTTGCCCAGCTCAGGCAGCTCAGCTACCAGCGTGGTGGCCGTACGCAGGCCCACCCCTTTGACAGCGCACAGCTGCTCGGTGAGCGCTTGGTGATGGCTTTGCACCTGTTGGGCGATCTCTTGCTCTACATGGCGAATTTGGGTACCAATGGCTTTGATCATGGCGCGGATGCTCTTGGTGGCCGTAGCAATACCGGTGTTCAGGTGGTGCGTCTCGGCCACCTGCATTTGCACTAACTGTCTGCGCCGCACCACCAATGCCCGCAGCGCCAACTGCTTGGCACCAGGCAAAGCGGCTGTATAACGGGCCAGATCATCACCCAGAGCCAAGACACTGGCCATGTGCGCCAGCCCTTGGGCATCGATCCTGTCGGTCTTGGCCAATCGTCCCATGGCGCGCGCAAAATCACGCGCTCGCCTAGAGGGCACTACCGCCACCGCAAGCCCAGCAGTTTGCAGGCAAAGCGCGCACTCAAACTCGTAGCCTCCTGTGGATTCGAGCACGACAAGCCCTATGGTGCGCTGCAGACCGGTGAGCGCCTTCAGCAGGGCTTTGTGGCCTGCAGGATCGTTACTAAAACTGAGCACCGTGCCTTGTGCTCCCATAGCCAGCTCTAGGCTGGCTTTGCTGACATCAATGCCAGCATAGATCGGTTGTAAATCATTCATATATGCCCTTTCTTGTCTATGTGAACTAAAAGCTCGGACAACTGTTCGGGCTTGTGATGAATGAAATCCGCCTTGCGCACCATGCTGATCCACGGGCTGTGACCCAAGAAATAAACGGGCTGCAAGGCGGCTTCCAACCGGCGCGCCCTGAAGTTGGGCTGTTGCAGATGTGCGCTACGCGCCCACCCCCAACAGCCCAACCTCAGGGCAGTATTAACTATCGCACTCTTGGTGAAGTTGTGCATGGAATTGAAGATACAAGAAATTTAGGCTGTCTAAGCCGCAAGGCGAGTTCCTAAATTTCCACCATGTTGAGCACCGCAGATGCTTGCCCGAAGGGCCCTTGGTTCGGGTGGCGACAGTGCTATGCCACAGCAGCGCGCGCCCTAGAACAACGAATACAGCAACAGACCATACAAGACGCTAAAACAGCACATTTACCAACGTAAAGTGCCAATAGTCCAAGTATTCATTGCTCAACTAGCTACGAAATTAATAGCTAACGCTAATGTTCAATTCATAGCCCTACAAATTGCGGTGGCCCACTGGGTCAGTCTGTTGCACGCCGTGTAGCGCAGGATTTGTGCCATCCATCTGTCAATAAAACTTCACGCAGTTGTCATGTCACAGGTCTATATTAAATGGAATTACTTTAACTAAAAGCGCTGTGATAGGTCGCGTGTATATGCCATGAACCGCATCTTCAAATATTCAACTTCTCCCCGCAGTCTGATGACCATAGCTGTGCTAGCCAGCAGCTTGCTGTGCGTCAACGCATTTGCTCAGTTGACTGTGTACTTGGTGCGCCACGGCCAAACTGACTGGAACAAAGACGGGCGTATTCAAGGGGGTACAGATAACCCACTGAACGCCACAGGCCGAGAGCAAGCCGCCGCCATGGGCAAGCTGTTGGCCGACGTGAAGGTAGATGCGGTGTATGTCAGCTCGCACCAGCGTGCGCGCCAAACCGCCGCAGTGTTTGACGGGCGTACCACCGTTGTGCCGATGGAGGGCCTGCGCGAGCGATTCTTTGGCAAATTTGAAGGTGCCAACGACAAAGACCAGGCCATCGTGGCCGACTGGAACAAGCGCCGCTTTACCTGGACTGATGATATGGAAGGCGGCGAAACGCTAGAGAGCCAATCAAACCGGGCCGAGGCAGCGCTCAAAAGCATCCGTGAAAAACACAAAGACGATGGCACGGTGGTGATCGTTGGTCACGGCGGCATCAATCCACTGCTGGTGTCGCACCTTCTGGGTGTGCCGCCGCAAGAAGGTGCCAGTGCCATCAACCAAGGTAATGACGAGATTTATCGTATCGAGCTGCCTAAGACAGGTATCGCAGCGATCTGGAAGCTCATTGCCCGCAACAAGCTGGGTGAGCTTTAAATGCAACACAACCATCAAACTTTGAATTAAATTACTTTTTATGCAAAAAAATACTATTGCTGTGTTGATGGCCTCCTTTGCCTGCCTGTCTACAGCCCATGCGCAAACAGCGTTTCCGGCTAACCTGGCAGGCCATGCGCTGATTCCTGCGCAAACCTTTTTGCCTGCACCCACAGACGCTCCGGCAGATTTGCGCATGAGCGGCAAGTTCACCACAGCCGCGCGGGTAGAGGCAATTGGTTCTGTCGAAGGACGCTCGGCCAACCGGCCTACGGGCGTGTCTGTGCCGTTTAATGGCCAGCCTGTGCAGGGACATTCGGGTATTAAGCGTGTGCCTGATGGCAGCTACTGGGTGTTGACTGACAACGGTTTTGGCTCCAAGGCCAACTCGCCTGATGCCATGCTTTACCTTAACCGCTACAACATCGACTGGAAGAGCGGAGAGCTCAAGCGTTTGCAAACTATCTTTCTGCATGACCCTGATAAAAAGGTGCCATTTCGTATTGTTCACGAAGGCACCCCCAAGCGCTATTTGACGGGGGCTGACTTTGATACTGAAAGTTTTCAGCTGGCGGGGGGAGTGCTGTGGATTGGCGACGAACTGGGGCCGTGGCTGATTAAAGCCGACATGACCGGCAAGGTGTTGGCTGTGTTCGAAACCTTGGTAGATGGTAAGCCCGCCCGCTCACCCGACCATCCCGCTATCACTACGCCCGCAGCACCCAACGTAGCGGTAGACTTTAATGTGCGCCGATCACGCGGCTTTGAAGGCATGGCGGCGTCCAAAGACGGCAGCAAACTTTATGCGCTGCTAGAAGGCGCAATGTGGGATGCCACCACCAAAGACACAGAAAAACTCGACGGCCGCGAATACTTGCGAATCTTGGAGTTTGACGTAGCCAGCCAGCGCTGGACAGGCCGCCATTGGAAATATATGTTGGAAGCCAACGGTTTGGCCATTGGAGACTTCAACATGATCGACGAAACTACAGGCTTGGTGATTGAGCGCGACAACGGTGAAGGCACCCCTGACAAAGCCTGTCCGGTGGTAGGTGGCGTAATTGAGCGTGCCACCACTTGCTTTCACGATCTGCCCAAGATCAAGCGTGTATACAAAATTGAAATGTCCGAGGCGAATGTGAACAACGCGGTGCGAAAAATTGGCTACATTGACTTGTTGGCCATCAACGACCCTAACAACCTGGCCCGTAAACCCAAAGTAGACGGCAAGTTGAGTTTTCCTTTCTTTACGATTGAAAATGTAGACATAGTGGACGCAGAGCACATCATCGTAGGCAATGACAACAATTTACCGTTCTCAAGTAGCCGAGACCCTAACAAGGCGGACGACAACGAATTCGTGTTGCTGCATGTGCCGCAGCTGTTGCAAGCCAAGTAAGCTGAGACATTTTTACCAATAGATATGGCTTGTAGTCCATGTATTTATTGCTCAGGTAGCTATTATTTTTGTAGCGCATTGGTTGTATCTAGGTCTTTTTAACTTCCCCTTGGCAATGCATTTCTTCGTTGTTTAACCGTGGCGGGCGGCGGGACATATCGCTGGGGAAACTTCCGCGAACATGCGCGCCAGGGAGTAGTTATCAAGAGTTGGTGGGCCGCACCTCGCTACAGTTTCCCCATCGATAAGATCCCACCACTGCACCCTGGTCGATGCTGTGAAGACACGTGGGGCGGAGTTTGTGTTGACCTCAATCTCTCAATCAAAACTGCAATCTGCGTGTTCGACCCCCAGCCGACTACAAGTGGGCTGATGTGGCTTACCCCTGTGACAACAAATCAAGGGTCGCAGACCCGGTTGGCATAGGGGTAAGCCACATCGGCGCGCGTCCTAAAACAACGAACAGGTCAACGAACAGAGTAACAGAACATAGGGAGCACAATACAAAGCACTAAAAACAGCAAATTACCAATCAAAAGTGCTTGTAGTCCATGTATTTACTGATCAGACAGCTACGAAATTAATAGCGTAATACGTAGGCCAAACTATATTACGCAGCTAGTAACGAAGTCAGCAACTTGATTTTGTCAGTCTGAGAAGATGGCTGCCGTACCATGAGCACTATGTTTCGGTGGTACTTTGCGCCCTGAATTGGCGTGACATGCACTTTGCTTGTCAGGTCATCCAGACCTTGCCATGATGGCACCAAGCTGACGCCAAGATTTTGCGCCACCATCAATGCAATAGCTTCCAGCCCGTCCAGGTCACACAGCAGGCGGGGCGCAAGGCGCTGGTCTAAAACATATTGTTGTGCAAACCTTCCGCCCCACGACGCGGCATCGTAGCGAATGTAGAGCTGATTAGTCAGTTGCTGTTTAATCGAAGCAGTCGACTTTTTAGGGCTGATCAAGACCAACGGTTCACGGCGTAAAACTACAGTGCTGATGGACTTTGGCACAGTGAAAGGCGGGGCTACGGTGATGATGGCGTCTAGTTGCTCAGCCAATAAAGCGTTGTACAGGTCGATTGAACTACCTGGTCTTAAAAACGGCATTACTTTGGGTGCCTGAATGGCCAGCGCCTTGAGTGCTTTGGGCATGAGCCCGGTGAGTGCGGTGGAGATCGCGCCAATTTTTAGCTGACCCGATATGCCCGAGGTATCCACATCTTCTTTTAACAAAGCCAGCTCGCGCAGCATGTGCCGTGCGCGGGGCAGTAGATCAATGCAGGCCTGCGTGGGCAGCGAAGTATGCCCGCTGCGGGTCAACAAGCTGACGCCCAGTTCACGCTCTAGGGCGGCCACGCGCTGGCGCAGTGCTGCGCCAGTGAGCTGTTGCGTGCGTGCAGCTTGTGCGATAGAGCCGCTGTCCACCACCAACAGCAAACTCTGCAAAAATGATAAATCCATAGTTTTTATTGAGTTTGGAGATACCTAATAATACTTTATGTATGCATTAGTAGGGCTACACTGTAGTTTGTTAAATTAACAAGGTGAACCGTGTATGGCGACTAAAGACAGCCTTAAAGTTGGCTTGGTGCAAATTGCACCCGTGTGGCTTGATCGTGCAAAAACTCTGGACAAAGTAGCTACCTATGTGGCCCAAGCTGCTGCGCAAAAATGCGACTTGGTGACTTTTGGTGAAGCCTTGGTGCCAGGTTACCCGTTCTGGGTTGAGTTGACCGATGGTGCCAAGTTCAACAATGCTGCGCAAAAGCAAATGTTTGCTCACTACCTAGACCAAGGCGTAGTGGTGGAACGCGGTGATTTAGACACTATTAGCAAGCTGTGCCAGCAGCATACTATGGCTATGTATTTGGGTGTGATGGAGCGCGCGCCTGACCGTGGGGGCCATACGCTGTATTGCAGCTTGGTCTACATTAACCAGCAAGGCCAGGTGCGATCAGTACACCGCAAAGTGCAACCCACCTATGAGGAGCGCTTGGTATGGGGCGCTGGCGACGGCAATGGCTTGCAGGTGCATGACCTTGGCTCGTTCAAAGTGGGTGGCCTTAACTGCTATGAAAACTGGGTGCCCTTGCTACGTTCTGCGCTGTACGCACAAGGGGAGGATTTGCATGTATCGGTGTGGCCCGGTGGTTTGCACAACACCAAAGACCTCACCCGTTTTATTGCACAAGAAAGCCGCTCTTATGTGATTGCAGTGTCTGGCCTGATGCAGCCCTCGGACATTCCAGTGGGCACCCAATTTAGAGACGAGTTGGTGGCAGCAGGGCGGGACTTTTTTGCCAATGGCGGTAGCGCTATGGCCGCACCTAATGGCGACTGGGTGATTGAACCGCAAGTAGGCAGCGAGGGGCTGTACACCGCTGAAATTGAGCATGCCAAGGTGCGCCAAGAGCGACAAAACTTTGACTTGGCTGGCCATTATGCGCGCCCCGATGTCACCCAGCTGGTGGTGGATCGCACCCGTCAGTCCACTATCAAGTTTAAGGACTGAGCTTATGCAAGCCTCGTTCCATTTTGCGTATAACGTCAATGACCTGGACGATGCACGCCATTTTTATGGCACTGTTCTGGGCTGTGCAGAGGGCCGGTCTACTGATACGTGGGTTGATTTCAACTTCTTTGGGCATCAAATTTCGCTGCATTTGGGCAAGCCGTTTGAAACCGCCAACACAGGGCAAGTGGATGGTGTGCTAGTGCCCATGCCCCATTTTGGCTTGGTACTGGCCATGGCCGATTGGCGCAAACTGGTGCTGCGCCTTGAGCGCCAAGGGGTTGATTTTGTAATCAAGCCATCGCTGCGCTTTGTGGGCCAGCCTGGGGCGCAGGGCACGATGTTTTTTAAAGACCCGAGTGGCAACCCCATGGAAATTAAGGGCTATCAAAACGCGTATGCCGTCTTTAGCCATTAGCTAAACATGGTACTCGCTGATAAAACGCGATAATCGGTGCATGTCAGCTACCAAAATCCTCTACGGCTTTCACGCCGTGGGCGTGCGCGTCAAGACCACACCCACCTCTATTGTTGAAATTTACTACGACACCTCGCGTAAGGATGCGCGTATGCGCAGCTTTATTGACAAGGCCAGCCAGGCGCAGGTGCGCTTGATCGAGGCTGATGGCCTGCGCCTGGCCAAAATGTGCGGCAGCCACGGCCACCAAGGCGTGGTGGCGATTGCGCAGCCGGTTAAGCAAGCTACCTCGCTAGACGAGCTGCTAGAGGACCTTGAAGCCTCGGCAGACAAAACCGACAAAAAGGCCAACCCGCTCATCCTGGTGCTAGACGGCGTGACCGACCCGCACAACCTGGGTGCTGTGCTGCGCGTGGCCGACGGCGCAGGTGCGCATGCGGTGATTGCCCCTAAAGACCATGCAGTGGGTATCAACGCCACAGTGTCAAAGGTAGCCAGCGGTGCCGCCGAGACGATGCCTTACTTTATGGTGACTAATTTGGCGCGTACTTTGAATGAGCTGAAAGAGCGCAATATTTGGATTATTGGCACCAGCGACGATGCTGAAAAAACTATTTATGACGTAGTTTTAAAAGGCCCTGTGGCGCTGGTACTGGGCGCTGAAGGCCCCGGCATGCGCCAGTTAACCCGCAAAACCTGCGATGAGTTAGTGAGCATACCGATGCATGGCGCGGTCGAGAGCCTGAACGTGTCGGTAGCCAGCGGTATATGTTTGTACGAAGCGCTGCGCCAGCGCAGATAGTCGCTAGCGGTTCCCATAACCAAATCAAGCCCGTTTGAGTTGCAGCTATCATCACGCCAGAAAGAAAAAATCCATGAAACACATCAAAACACTGATCGTCACCGCCTGCGCAGCGCTCAGCTTAGCCAGCTGCACCCAAGAGCAGCAAAACAAAATCCAGCGTGACATCCAAAACTGGACAGGTACCAACGGCGTGCTGGAAATCTACTCGGGCGACAAAGTAGTGCGCCGCTTTTTAAAAATTGACAAACTCTCTACCGCCATGGGCACTGACGATAACAAACCACGCCCGTACCGCTTTGGCTACGGCGTGCTGGACGAAAACCTGAACATGACAGTAGACGCAGGCGAGAAGCGCGTGTATTTTGAGATCAGCGACTACGCGTCGAACTATGTGTTTTTCGAAAGCCCACGTTAAGATCCGCTAGTTGTCTTTGCAGGGCACAAATGCCCCTGCCGCCCTGCCTGCAGCTTACCTATACTAGCCCCAGCGCCCCAAGACTAGCGCCAGCACAGAGCACCCACAGCAGGTGAATGCGGGTGCGCCACACCAGCAGCATTGACACCAAGGTCAGCACCCACAGTGGCCAATCTTTGGCGGGTTGGTTGTGCGCAGCGGTCAGCAGCCATGCAGTAGCAATCAGCAGCGCTATCGATATAGGGGCTAAAGACGCTTTGCTGGCGCGGGCCACAATATGTTCAGGGTTGTTGTGCAGCCAGCGTGTTGCGGCAAAGGTGAGGGTGCTGCTGGGCAGCATGATGCCCACAAAAGTAGCGGCCAAGCCCGCTGCAGCGCTTAGGTAGCTGCCGTCTAACTGCAGGCCCACTTGCCAGCCGATCAGCGGGATAAACATCACATTAGGCCCCGGCGCGGCTTGGGCAATGGCGATGCTGGCGTTGAACTGCGCATCGCTGAGCCAGCCTTGGCGCTCAACCACAAAGCGGTGCATGTCAGGCGCCGTAGTAATTGCCCCGCCCACGGCCAGCAGCGACAGCAACAAGAAATGCCCAAACAGCGATAACCATTGGTCCAGTGTCATGCTGCGTCCTTGGCTGCAGACTGCATTAGCGCCGCTTTTTCTTGCGCGCGCACCAGCACCCAAGCGTAGGCAAAAGCCGGTATGCCCAAGCCCAGCACGGTGTATATCATTGGCAAACGCAGCAAGCCAACTGCTATAAAAGTAAGAGCTATCAATGCAATAGATACTTGGACTCCCAGCAGATTATTCTTCAAGGCGCTGAGCATTTTGATGGCTGCAGCCCCAATCAGCCCGGCGGCCGCTGCACCCATGCCACGCACTGCGCCAGACACCGCAGGCACGCCTGCAAACTGTGTGTACAGCGATGCCAAAACCAATACGATCAGCATTGGCACCGTCAAAATACCCGCCAGCGCCACCACCGCACCGCGCCAGCCAAAAAAGCGGTTGCCCAAAATAATGCACAGGTTGATAACATTGCCGCCTGGCAAAATTTGCGACACCGCCCAGTCTTCCACAAACTGCTGCTGCGTAAGCCAGCGCCGCTTGTCCACCAGCTCGCGCTGAATAATCGTCAGCACTCCGCCAAACCCTTGCAGCGCCACCGTGTTGAGCGCAAGAAATAGGGCCATTAAAGTGGCCGGGCGTTGGGTGGGTTCAGTAGGCTGTAGGGGTTCGGGCATAGGCTGATTATGCCGATAGTCCAAGCATTTATTGCTCTGGAAGCTATGAAAAATATAGCTTATGCACCCTAGGCTGTTTAGGTTTTTGAGTTTGCTGGCTGCGCAGCCAGAGTTTGAGCTGGCTCTGGGTCGGCCACTACGCGTGTAGGCTGCGCCTGTGCATAGGCCTGCGAGAATTCTGGGTCAATCAAAATACACAGCGCGGCAATGGCACTGGCCCAGGGGTTGGGCAGACCAAAGGGTTTTTGCGCTGCCTCGCGCGCGCTGTGCACTATGGCCAGCATGTCTTTGCGGGTGGTGCGTTGCATGGACCAGTTAGGGTAGGTGCGCTGCTCTTGAAAATCACGGTGCAGCAGCTCCACTACACAGTAGTGGCGCGGGTCTTTTAGCAGCTTGTCCCATAGGCCACGCACTGCATCGCGCCGGCCTTCTATCCACTGCACTATCAAGCCGTTGTCGATCATCATCAAGCCAGTTAACCCGTTGCGTGCATTGGTTTCCTGTGCATGGGCAACCAGCGCGTCCATTTCAGTAGTGGTCATCTCTTGTTTAAGCATGCTGCAATACGCTAGCTGGTAGTAGCCGGGGTCTTGCATGGGCTGATCAGGTTCTATGGTGGTGTGCATTGTTTGCTTTTTAGTTAAATGTTTTGCCAGTCGGTCAATTTGCCCATGGCGTTGCGCGGTAGCGTGCTGCCATAGCTGATGGAGCTGGGCGCTGCGTACCAAGGTAGGGTGTTAGCCATCCACAGCTCTAGGGCGCTGCGCTCGGTTGCATCGCTAGTTAAATCGCCGCTAGGTTGCAATACGACAAACGCTTTAAGCCTGGGCTGCGCCAGCGTGGCGTCTAGGCGCACAGCCGCTTCTTTCACCGCTCTGTGCAGCTGCAGCTGGGCTATCACCCAAGCGGGCGACACATTGTGTCCGCCTACTTGCACGCTCTCGTCGTTGCGGCGCAATAGGTTAAAAGTGGTGGCGCTTTGCCACTGCAGCTCGTCTTGCACGGCCATGGGCTGCGGTTGGCCGCCTGCAATATGCGCTGCCTGCAGGTCAATGCCGTCACCCGCGCTGCGCACCCGGCCTGCAGCCAATGTGTAGGGCCCGCTGGACGTGCTGCGGTAGGCTAAGCCTGCGGTTTCAGTCGATCCATAAATTTGCAGCAAACGTGCCAGTGGCGCGCAGGGCGATGCGGTAACCGATGTGGTAAGCGCATCGTGCACCTGCGCTGGCATGGGCGCGGTGGACGACACCCCTTGCACGCCTGCAGGCCAAGTGCGTTGACCTGTGGAGAGCCAAGCCCATTGGTCAGGCACGGCTATCACCAAGTCACCAGGCTGCAAGGCAGGCAGATGGTCCAGGTCAGCATCTACAGCGGGTACACCCAGAGCCAACGGCACTAAAACACCCCAAATAAATCCATAAATATGGTGCGTAGGGCACAACACTACAGCGCGTTGGATGGGCACAGTTGCGTTGACTGTATTGCTGCCTTCATCACGGTCTGCAGCGCTGTGCTGAGAAGCTTGCAGCATCTGCGCCCAGCCATGCGCCTCGTGGGCCAAAATATCTTCGCGGTGGCGCACATGTTTGCGCACACCGGTGCTGCCTGACGTGGCAAAAGTAAATTGCTTGGCACCGGCCTCGCGCGCGCGGCGCATTACCACGGCCCAGTCGGCTACGTTGCGCTTGGCTAAAAATAGGTCTTCAAAACCAGCGTCATAGGCGTTGCACCATACGGCAGCGGCCGTGGCCAGCTGCATGCGCGCTAGCGAGTCAAGATCAAAGCCTTCGCTGGCCCAGCTTAGCGGTGTGTCGCTGGCAGTGCGTGCACCTAGCCGCGCTTGCGCCCCTGGCATGGCCGCAATCTCGCTGTAGGCTAGATCGCGGCATACTCTTAGCAGATCGTGGTCGGCTAAGTGCAGGGCAGTCACACTGGGCTCCAGAATTAAAACTTCAAAATATCTACGATGCGCGAATTTCCAGCCGGTGTACTGGTTACCGGGGCTGGTGCTGGTGCAGCAGCAGCAGGCGCAGGCGCATATGTAGGTGCAGGCGCAGGCGCGTAGGCTGGTGAAGGTGCGACAGGCCTGTTTTGCAGGCTATTCACCACGCCTTGGGCGGCTGCTTCTACGCTGGTAGGAGTGCCTTGGTTCATCATGGCGACCACAGCTGCCACGATGTCTTGTATCGACGGTGCTGCAGCAGCACGGGCTGGCGCTGCGGCCGCTGGTGCCATGCCAAACGCGCCATCTGAAGCCACTGGTCGGTTAGGGTAATCTTCGACATAGCCTGCCGGAATCATTGGGTCAGCCGACATGGGCAGGGCTTCCATCACCAGCGGCGCGCTTGAGCGTTTGACCAAAACCATTACGTTTTTACGACCCAAGTGGTCGGGCACTGTCACCATGTGCACCTTCACCTTGGTGGCGATTTCGCGGTGGTCAAAGGTGTAGTCAAACACGGCATTGATAAAGCCTTTTTTCACGCCTTCTACAAAGCGGCCATAAAAAGCTGCGGTCTTGGTGCACAGGGCCACTTCGTCAAAAAAGTTTTTACCAATAGCCCATGCCGGGCTCACGCCAGTCAGGTCGCCCTCGGCCATGTTGTATTCCAAAACCTTGCCGGTCAGGTCTAGCTTGACCAAGCCAAACGGCAAATCGTCTTTGATAGAGTCTGGAATGCGCGGTAATAACTCAGCGAGGTTAACGCCTTCAAAACTAATATGTTCCATGAAAAATTGCCTACTTTAAAAGTTAGGTGGTTGAGGCGATATGGCCTTCGAACAAATACAAAAAATCTATACTGCGAAAATAAAATTGCGAAATTAAAATTGCGAAATTAAAATTGCGGAACCGGCGGCATCATGCGGCGCACCAAGATCCACACGTGCGGCGAGGCAAGCTGCACGCGCGGTTTGGTGATGCGCACCATCATAGGTGTCTCGGGCATTTCGTGAAAGTACACAAACGGAAAGATCTGGTCAAAATTCATGGCTTTCAAAGCGCCTTTGTAGCGGCCCTGAAACTGCTCGCTCACGCCGCATACTGCCAGCTCCAAAAAAAAGCCTGCGCCCATCACCTGGCGCGGGTCACGGTTGGTTAGCTCGCCCTCGGTGCGGTTGTACTTGATGATTTTGGCTTTATCGTTGAGCAACACTGCACCAATGGGTATGTCATCAAACTCAGCTTGGGGCATGCGGTCAAGGGTGTCCATCACATCGCGGCCTGCAATATGGAAAAACTGTTGGTATTTTTGTAGTAGCTCAGACGACACTTAAGACCTCATAAATTATTCAATGTTGGTAGCGGTTTGCTAACCGTTCATCATAAGAAAAAGATAATAGCCGCTACGTACGACTTCTAGGTATTTCCCTGCACCCGAGTATGTTATGTTTTAGACGAATGTGAGTATTTGTATCATTTTTTACGCTGTTGGTGTTGCTTGATAGACACGCGGCTTGATAGATTGAATGAACGGTTATGGGGGTGTTACAAATTTTGCTGAGCATTTGGGGCCAAGCTACACTTACCGCATGGCTAATATTTATGTTTACTCCGCTAGTACCGCCGTGCGCGACAAAGCCGCTTTTAAGCGCGGCATCAAACGCCTGCAAACCTTGGGCCATGAGGTAGAGTTAGACCCCGGCGCGTTATCGTCTAGCACCCGCTTTGCAGGCGACGACGCTACCCGAATAGCCGCTGTGCACCGCGCTGCCGCCAGCGGGGCCGACATCACCATCATTGCACGTGGCGGCTATGGCCTGACGCGCATCTTGCCCCAGCTGAACTACAAAGCGATTGCCAAGTCCATCGAACGCGGCACGCAGTGGGTGGGCTACAGCGACTTTGGCGCACTGCAAGCTGCGCTGCATGTCAAAACCGGTGCCAGCACTTGGTGCGGCCCGGATGTGACCGGTGACTTTGGCAGCGGCTTGGCAGGCAGCGCAGGTGCCAGCACACCGCCGGATGACATTATGGAGGCCTGCTTTGACGACCTGGTGCAGGGCATAGGCGAGGGCGCAGGCTGGCGTATACCTGCACCTGCAAAAAATAATAACAAAGCCAAAGCTACGACAAAATCTGCTACTAAATCAATAGCTACAAACGTAATGAATACTTGGACTACACCCGATATTCATATCCAAAATGCCACTTTATGGGGTGGTAACCTGTGCGTGCTGACCGCGCTGCTGGGTACGCCGTATTTCCCGCAGATTGACAAAGGCATTGTGTTTTTTGAAGACGTGGGCGAGCACCCTTACCGCATTGAACGCAACCTCACTACCTGGCTGATGGCGGGTATTTTGCAGCGCCAAAAGGCCATCGTGCTCGGCCAGTTTACGGGCTACAAACTGGTGGCCAGCTACGAAAAAGGCTACAAAATGCAAACCGTGGTGGACTGGCTGCGCACGCAAACCAAGGTGCCTGTGCTCACCGGGCTACCGTTTGGCCACGTACCCACCAAGGTGTGCCTGCCGTTTGGCAAAACCGCCAGCCTGAGCACCGAAGGGCGCGATGCGCTGCTGTTTTGGGGTGATTGAGCTTGCTGATACGCAAAAAATCTAGAAAAACGCCATGGTGCGCACCTCAATGCTCTCGCGCTTGCGTGCATTTGGTGGTGTGTTGGGGTCTTCAAAAGCGCTGTGGCCCATAAAGCGGCAGCGACCATCCATTGCAGAGTCGTATGTTTTAAGCAAAAGCGCTTGGCTTGCCTCCATCAACGGGAAATACATCCAGCGATGTTTAGGCGAATGCCGCATGACATAAATTTCACCAGTACGTTCTCGGTATTTCAGCTCCATGCGCAGCATGTCGCCTTCATCGTGTGTTTGTGCGTCGCACATAGCCAGAGGCAGTTCTTGTACTTGCGCATCCAGCGGTTTCCACACGTTATAAAACGCCACGCGCCCTTTCAATAAGTCATCCGCGTCATCGGGCACGATGTCGCGCACACGCTGCGGCCCGCTGACCACGGTGTAGTCGCTGTGCACCAACATCACGGCAGGGCGCTGCACTGTAGTTTGTGCTTTCAAATCGGCCGGCAAGCGCTTGCGAATGGTGTGGTCAAACACCTCCACCCGTTTTGCGCCTGTATGTTTTTTTACAAAATCAATCACCTGCGCATAAAACGTGCTTTTGATCTGCGCATCATCGTCAAATGCAGAAAACGCGGCCTCAAAGGAATGTAATTCAAAGCCCTCCTTGTCAAGACGGATCTGATCTTTGATGGGCCAGGCATCGTGAATGGCCACTTCACGCACGTCGGTGCCTGGTGGGTTAACAACGACGCCAGAGTCTGGTTCGTAAAAATAATAATCAGGCGCGATGCCGTTGTCCACGGTGTAGTTCATCGTCGCCTGAACGCTTGCCAATGCAGTCATATCTCAAAACTCCTCAAATGCCCAAAAACTCATCGCGTTAGCTTAAAACCCTCGCCAACATAGGTGTTTTGCCAGCAGTCCAAAGACTCAATATCCTGCAAAAGCCAGCGCTTGATGTTGGGATGCTGATCAAGCGGTAGCTGCTGCCAGCCGTGCAGGTGCATGGGCGCAGCCAACACAATGTCTGCAATGGTGGGCGTTGCGCCGCTCACGTATTTGCTGGTGGCCAAGCGCGCATCTAATATGTCAGCCAGCTTGTGAAACTCAATTGCATTGTTATCGAGCACAGCTTGGTCACCCTGGCCGCCCATCAATGGTTTGATGCAGTTCTCAACTAAGAATACATAGCAAGCGCTAAACCAACTGGCCGATTCCCAAAACATCCAGCGGTTAATGTCAGCGCGGCGCTTGGCATCTTTAGGGTAGAAAGCATCGGCGCCAATTTTGTCAGCGGCGTAGGCCAAAATTGCATTGCTTTCCCAAAGCACCATGTCACCATCGGTGAGTGCGGGGATTGACGCATTGGGGTTGATTTTCAAATAGGCGTCGGACTTTTGCTCGCCTTTGAAATAATCTACCAGGGCCAGTTCATAGGGGGCGTTCATCAGTTTCAGGCCAGCGAGTACTTTGCGGCAATTGATCGTGATAGGGTCAGCGTGAATTTTCATGTTGTCTCCAGTAGTTTTACTTTAAATTTAATTCGCGTGCAGAGTACTAAATATGCACATTGAGACTCTAAGCAGCCCAGCTGCGCTTTACAAGCTCAAAAGCAGCATTGCTTTGTGTCAAAATTAGCAACAATATGAGCAAGACCACGATACAAAGCGACTGGCTGATGGCTTTTCGCGCCGTCGCTGCGACCCTGAGCGTGAGCGAGGCCAGCAAGACGCTCAATTTGGACAAAAGCCAAGTCAGCAAACGAATCGCATTGCTGGAGCACACATTAGGCACCACGCTTTTTGCACGCAGCACCAGAAAAGTGGCGCTCACACCGGCCGGCTTGGCCTACCTGGACCATGCCCAGCGCGCCCTGCATGAGCTAAGTGCAGGAGAAGAGCTGATACGCAGCTTGCGCACCGATCTGTCGGGGCACATCCGGTTAACAGCGCCAGTCTCATGGGGGCAGTGTGTGCTGGCCAAATGCCTGCCTGACTTTATGCGGCAGCACCCTGGTGTGACTATTGAGCTGATTTTGTCAGACCAAAAAATGGATTTGGCAAAGGAGCATATCGACCTTGCTCTGCGCTGGACGGCCAAGCCAAGCGAGGGCCTGATTAGCATGCCGATGACGCCTATTCAATGGCGCTTGGCTGCAAGCTACAACTACCTGGCAACCCATGGCACGCCTATGCTGCCAGTCGACTTGCAAAGCCATGAATGCTTGTGCTATTGGCGCGAAAGTTCAGACGAACGTTGGGAGCTTGAGGGTGCCCAACAAGACAAGCGCCACAGTGTTCATGTGCGGGGCCGCTACCATGTCAACAACCCTGAGGCAGTGCTTATGTCAGCATTACAAGGTTTTGGGATTGCGCTTTTGCCAGATTATTTGTGCGACCAAGCGCTTGAAGACCAAAGCCTGATCAGAGTTTTACCTGATTTCAAACCCTTGACCCGCTTTGGCACGCATATGATGGCGCAGATAAGCACCGAGCGGTTGTTGTTGCCACGCAACCGAGCATTGCTGCAATATTTAGAAGCCGTTTTGACGCAGTCAAAAAACTAAACAGAGCCAACCCGCTAGTCTGTCAACCTTAGCCACCATGAGCTTTTTTGCCATCCAACTCTTCAACGGCCTGTCGCACGCCACTACGCTGTTTTTAATGGCGGCGGGGCTGACGTTGATCTTTGGTGTTACCCGGATTGTGAACTTTGCCCATGGCAGTTTTTACATGTTGGGGGCTATGCTTTCTGCGCATATCGTCTCGGTATGGCTTCCCAGCTGGGGTGATAGTGCTACAGGTTATATAGCAGCCATGCTGCTGGGCGCTGCATGTGCGGCTGCGCTGGGCGCGTTGGTGGAGATGCTGCTGCTGCGCCGCATGCTGGGCGTGCCTGAGTTGTACCAACTGGTGGCTACCTTTGGCCTAACGCTGTTCATGCACGATGTGATGCTGTGGGGCTTTGGGCCCGATGAGGTGTTTGCACCGCGCTTTCCGGGGCTGAAGGGGTCGATTGAAATCGCGGGCGAGTTTTTGCCCACTTGGCATATCGTCACTATCGTCTTGGGCCCGCTGGTGTGGCTAGGGCTGCACTTGCTGCTGACTAAAACCACCTGGGGCCAGCGCCTGCGCGCGGCCACGGCCGACCGTGCCATGCTGGCCGCCCTGGGCATTAACCCTGCGCCGCTCATGCTGGGCGCGGTGGCGCTGGGCTGCGGCCTGGCCGGGCTGGGCGGGGCGCTGCGCTTGCCTAGCGAGCCTGCTAATTTGCAGATGGACGTGAATGTGGTGGTGGAAACCTTTGTCGTGGTGGTGACCGGCGGGCTGGGCAGCATCAGCGGGGCGTTTTTAGCGGCGCTGCTAATTGGCATGGTACACGCGCTGGGGGTGAGCTTTTTTCCGCAGGCCACGCTGGTGGTGGTGTTTGTCACCATGGCTGTGGTGCTGGCGGTGCGCCCGCAAGGGCTGCTGGGGTCGGCTGTGCCCGATGGAGCTAAAGAAATGGCACAAAAGTTCCATGGAGTCCAAGTATCTATTGCTCAGGTAGCTATCATTTTTGTAGTGCTTAGCATGTCACTGGCTGCTTGGCTGGCTGGCGACTACTGGCGCGCGCTGGCACTGGACGTGATGATTTTGGCCATTTTTGGCATCAGCCTACAAACCATGATGGCGCTGGGCGGGCTGGTGAGCTTTGGGCATGCGGCGTTTTTTGCACTGGGCGCGTATGGCGCGGCGCTGTCGCATACCGCGTGGGGCCTAAGCCTGCCGGGCGCGCTGGCCGTGGGCTGCGCGCTGGCGGGCACACTGGCGGCGGTGTTTGGTGCGGTAGTGGTGCGCAGCGCAGGCGTGTATTTGGCCATGCTTAGCCTAGCGCTAGCGCAGGTGGTGTGGGCCACGGCCACGCAGTGGGTGCCGCTGTCGGGGGGCGACAACGGCATCATTGGCCTGCAGCTGGTCACCGACGACACACGTGGCATGTTTTACGTGCTGCTGTGCTTTGTCACCCTGTTATGTGTAGCCGCGCTGGCCTACACTAGCCAGACCCGCTTTGGCGCAGCCCTGCAAGCCGCGCGCGACGCACCCCAGCGGGCAGCCGCCAGCAGCCTGCGCGTGGGCTGGCTGCGCTACCGCGTGTTTGTAGAAAGCGCGGTGTTAGCTGGGCTGGCGGGTGGGCTGTTTGCAGCGCACAAGGGGGCGGTGTTTCCGTCAGCGGCCAGTGTGGGTATGTCGGTTGATGCGCTACTGGTCACGCTGCTGGGTGGTGTGCACTGGGTGTGGGGGGCGCTGGCGGGTAGTGCGCTGCTAACGATAGTGCAAGCCGAACTAGGCCGCCACTTTGCCTATTGGCGCGGCGCACTGGGCCTGCTGGTCATGCTGCTGATGGTGTTAGCACCCTCGGGGCTAGGTGGGCTGTGGGTGCGGTGGCAGCAAAGGCGGCAAGTTACTGTTCTACCTATGCTACATAAATAATAGCTATAAACGTAATGAATGCTTGGACTACAGGGTTAAAAGGCTGGTAAATGGTGATGTTTTGGGTGCTACAGCGTTATTTGGTCAGATGGGTCGCATTACCCATGGGTGTGGTGCTCTCTGAGTCAACTGCCCAGGTGGTCGCGGTCGCACGGCTGAGCATGCACCAACTGCCCTCTCAACTGGGGTCCAGAAATCGGTCAGTCGGTGCATGCTCAGCCGTGCGCCAAAAATGGTGGTGCGCAACGGTTAGTCAAGCGCAGGTAGTGCAGGTAGTGCAGGTAGTGCAGGGTCATGCCGGTAGCTTTGCTCAACAGATCGTGTTCAATACCAGTAGTGCGCCAAGGTATGTGCAGGCGGTACAGCGTATGCCTAACGACCGATTTCTGGTACCCCAGTATGACGGCGTTGGGCATACGCTGTACCGCCCGCAGCGTACAAACTCAGAGCAAAACGCAAATACAAACACGCGCGATCCGAAGCGTGGACACAGACCATGACCACCCTAAAAGTCAGCAACCTCAAAAAACACTTCGGCGGCGTAAAAGCTCTAGACGGCGTGAGCTTTGAGGTAAAAACAGGCGAATGCGTAGCCCTGATAGGCCCCAACGGCGCTGGCAAATCCACCTGCTTTGCCACGCTAGCTGGGCAACACCGCCCAGACGCAGGCACAGTAGAGTGGGGCGACGAACCTGCGCTGCAAAACATCACCGGGCGCTCAGCAGCCGCCCTCAGCCAGCTAGGCATTGGCCGCACCTTCCAAGTTGCCCAAGTGTTTGAAGCCCTCACCGTGCTACAAAATCTGCAGCTGGCGGAGCAACAAATACACGGACCTGCTCGTGTATTGGGCGCTCTTTTGCCACTTAAAAGGCTACCCACAACCGCCCAACAGATTTTGCTAGACCAGTTGGGCCTTGGTCAGGTGGCCCACACCCAAGCCCTGCTGCTGCCCTACGGCCTGAAAAAACGCCTTGAGCTGGGCATTGCTTTGACACCGCGCCCCCAGCTGCTGCTGCTAGACGAGCCCGCTGCAGGTTTGGCACAGGCCGAGCGGCATGAGCTGATGGCGCTGATCAAAAGCCTTACCAATTCATCTATCTACGCATCTACGTATGCAACTACCTATGCATCCACCCAACCATCCTTGCCGCCCAACGGCCTCGCACGCGCTGGACACCAGCCCATCGCCGTGCTGTATACCGAACACAATATGGACGCTGTGTTTGGCGTAGCCGACCGCGTGCTGGTGCTGATCGACGGCCAGCTGGCCGCGCAGGGCACCGCTGCACAGGTTAAGGCCAACCCATTGGTGCGCCAGCGGTATTTAGGCGGCGATAGCAGCGGCGTTAAAAGCCTTCAGCCTACTGCAGTCGAGGTAACGCATGGTTAGTGCTAGCAGCCATCCCGTGCTCACCGTCAGCCACTTGAATGCGTGGTGGGGGCCTGCGCAGGCGCTGTTTGACGTGAGCCTGCAGTTGGGCAGCGGCGAGCTGGTGGTGCTGCAGGGCCTGAACGGGGCCGGTAAATCCACCCTTTTACAAGCCATTATGGCCTGTGGTCCAAGTATTCATTGCTCAATCAGCTATGAAATTAATAGTAGCCAGCCTGCCCAAACCGTGCAGCTGCAAGACGGCCCACGCGGCTTGCCCAGCCACCGCCGCGCCCAGCTGGGCTTGGGCTACGTGCCCGAAGACCGCCGCCTGTTTACCGCGCTGACTGTGCTACAAAACCTGCACATTGCCTGCACCGCCACTGCTGATGTGCGCGCGCAGCGCCAGCAGCAGGTGCTGGCGCTGTTCCCGGCTCTGGGCGGCATGCTGCAGCGCCAGGCGTTTCAAATGAGCGGTGGCGAGCAGCAAATGCTGGCCATAGCCCGCACCCTGATGACCGGCCCGCGCCTGCTGCTGCTAGACGAGCCCTGTGAGGGCATCGCCCCCGTACTGGTAGAGCAGCTGGCCAACGCTCTGCTGGCCCTGCGTGCGCAAGGCATGCCCATGCTGGTAGCCGAGCAAAACCACATTTTGGCCCGCCATGCTGATAGGGTGCTAACTCTAATAGCCGGGCACTCATCCTAGCCAAAAGATTCGCACTCCTAGATTGCGTGAAATACCACACTGAACGCTGTGGGCTTTACAACTAATGCTACCTAATTTGTAGTTCAGTGTTGTTGTTTATCAGTGCTTAGTAATAAAATGAATATCTATACTATTGATGACGCACTGCATCAATTGATACAATCGCTTTCACTAAGTAGTTTCCCTTTAAACTGCCTGTAATTTTTCTAAATAAACCAATGACCGTTTACATGCGCACCGAAGAAGGCCAGTTAGCTGCTTACAGCGCTGACTCGGTACTGCCGCGCAAGTTGCGTTCGCTGCTCAAAGTCATTGACGGTAAAACCTCATTGGATGTGTATGGCCAAACACTGCATGCTTTTGGCGATGTCAAAGGTGTTTTAAGGTCATTAGACCTGGCTGGCCTCATCAGGCCCATGTCACAGCTACCGCCAGGCGCCACCCGTGCCGAGGCACCCAGCGCAGCTTCAAGCGGCGTGAACAGCAGCGGACACAGCAGCGGACACAGCAAACCATGGGGCAACAGCCAGCAGCCAGATACTCTGCAAATCAGCAGGCCGCCTGTTAACAGCCAGTTCAGGCCCTCACAAGCTACTTTCGGCCCCAACACCACGGCCAGCTTTATGAACACCCGCAGCGCGCAAGAAAGCCAAATGGCCTACACCGACCCTGCAGCCAACTTTGCCCGTAGTCAAGCTCTGGCCCGCGCCATCGACTCTATGTCAAACTTTGTGCTTACCAATGCGCCAGAGCATTCATTTGTGATTTTGAAAGAACTCGATCAAATTAGCCAGCTTGAGCAGCTGGCCGTCACATTGGGCGGATACGAGCAGTTGATTGGTCACCTAGGTATCCCCGCACAAGAGCATTTGGGCCTTATCAAAGGCTTGCTGCGCGATTACATGTAATTTTGTAGCACTAAAACAACATTTAAAAACGCTCACATGGCAGATATTAACGACGTCGTTTACGCAATCACCGCCAAAGGCTTTTCCGCCTTGCGCAGTGACGATATTACGATTTCGCTGGAATTAAAAACAGTGCTCACCATGGTCGACGGCGTGTGCCCAGTGGCGCAATATGTGCCTTTCTTGCAGGTGTTTCATCCGCTAGAAGACAAGTTTGAACTATTAGAAAAATACGGCTTGCTGCGCCGCGTAGGCACAGTCTCAGGGTTCGCCGTCAAAATGTTCAGCACGCAATCACAGTCCGGCACGCCTGTGTCTAGGTTGACACGGATTGATGCAGACAGTGAAAATTCTGGCTTTTTAGCCCTGTAACATCTTTGTAATATAAAGTAACTTAGAATAAGATAAACATTAGTAGTAGGAGTTAGAGATGTCATTTATCTATCGCAAATCATTCAAAGGCATTGACGAAGTCGCCTTCAAAACCACTGGCTTGCCCATGCGCATGATGAGCTACTTAGTGGTAGTGGACGGTGAATCGTCTGTTGACCAGCTGGTGCAGCGCAACCCACAGTTGCCCTCGTTGCAAGCCGTGCTGCAAGGTCTGCTAGAGCAGGGCTTTTTAGAAGTTGCTGGCAGCGCTGCTAACGTGGTGGACATGGCAGGTATGCGTGTGGCCAACGGTGCACCTACCCAAGGCTACGCCCAGCCGATGCAGCAAATGCAGCAGCCCATGCAGCAAATGCAGCAACCCATGCAGCAGATGCAGCAACCGATGCAGATGCAGCAACCCATGCAGATGCAGCAACCAATGCAGCAAAACTACGCGCCGCAGCCCACCTATTTTCCGGAGCTCGAAAGCTTTAAAACCAGCATGACACGCGATGTGAGCGCGCTATTAGGAGCCGACGCTGCACCTGTGATCAGCAAGATTCAAGCATGTCGTGGCAAAGAAGATTTGTTTGCCGTCATGATGGGCACCAAAAAAATCATTGGCATTTATTCTGATCGCAATGCAGCTGATAAATTTGGTGCGAAATACGGTGCACTAGGTACTTAGTATTGGTACCTAATTAATTGATGAGTAGTTTATTTGGTGCGAACAATGCAATGTGTGCACCAAATTTGAAGTTTAGTTTTTACACATATAGCTAGGAGCTTGAAATGCAATTTGATTTAATTATGGCCACCCAATTCTCATTTTTAATGGGTTTTTTGGGTATGGCCGGCGGCGCTTTTTACTTCACACTGATTAAAAATACTTTGCCGATAGACAGCCAAGGTAACGCGGCTACATCAGCTGTGTATTGCTTTATGGCTGCCATGATGTACGCCTACATCAACGTGAAATATGGCATTGGAACCGATGCGCTGTCAAAGGGCGACTACCCTACTGTGCTGCGCTATATTGACTGGTTAGTGACTACACCTTTGCTGGTCAACAAGTTTCCTGAAATGTTGGGTGGCGATGATGCTGCTGCAGTAGCATTGCTAGTGATCGTGGCTGACATCATGATGATTTTATTCGGTTGGGCTGGCGAGGCATCGATTAACGCTGCCAAAGGCTCCACGGTAGTTGGTTGGGCTATGTTTGGTGTGGGCTGCTTGGCCTGGTTGTTTATTATTTTCATCTTGTACACAGCGGTAACCAACGCATCGGCCAACAAGCTGGCTCCAGTGCGCCAAGGTTTGTCACGCCTTAAGTTGTTCATTGTGTTCGGTTGGGCTATTTACCCGTTGGGCTTCTTAATCACCTTGATCTCTAATTCACCCGATGTACGTATCGGCCGCGAACTGATCTACAACATTGCCGACTTGTTTAACAAAGTAGGCTTTGGTATGGTGGCAATTTACACCGTACGCCAAGTAGTGCGCGAGCAGAAGATCCGCGAAGCAATGGCTTCGCTGTAAACACACTGCTGCGTTTATTAAGGGCCGCTTTTGCGGCCCTTTTTTATGGTCAATTAATTTTGCAGTGCAGCAAAAAAACAATGAAGTTTCATAACCTTCAAAAGCGTGTGAATAAGAGTTTTCCCGGATACGACCGTCTTTAGCAATGGTTAAGATAGCGCTCACATGATTAGACTGGACCCGCGGGATCACTGAAATCATGGCAGGCGAAGAACTTAATCGTTTTTCTTTCCCCCAGTCATGCTTTTATAGGAGAACCACGCATGATGTTCAAAAATATAATATCCAAAGCAACCACCGGGTTGGCACTTGGCGCAACAACACTCACCCTCGCACTCACATCTACCCAAGCATCGGCTGCCACGGGAGCACTTCTAAAATCTAATGACTTTGTAGGCATCTCGTTCTGGTTGATTACCATGGCGTTAATGGCTTCTACAGTGTTTTTCTTTTTAGAAAGAGACCGCGTTTCTGCTAAATGGAAAACCTCTTTAACCGTTTCAGGTCTAGTTACTTTAGTGGCCGCAGTGCACTACCTGTACATGCGCGAGGTATGGGTTAACACAGGCACATCGCCTACCGTGTTCCGCTACATTGACTGGCTAATCACAGTACCGCTGTTGATGATCGAGTTCTTCTTGATCTTGTCGGCCATTACCAAAGTACCCAACGGAGTGTTTTGGCGTCTGATGATAGGCACGTTTGTAATGTTGATTGGCGGCTACCTAGGTGAAGCCGGTTATATGTCGGTGTGGCCTGCATTTATCATCGGCATGATCGGTTGGGCGGCTATTCTGTATGAAATCTTCATGGGTGAAGCCGGCAAAATCAACGCACAAAGCGCACCACCATCAGTGCAGTCTGCTTTCAGCACCATGCGCTGGATTGTGACTATCGGCTGGGCCATCTACCCGATTGGCTACTTCTTTGGTTACCTCACCGGCAGCGGCCCAGAGGCCAGTGCCAATGCGCTTAACCTGATTTATAACTTGGCTGACGTGCTGAACAAAATTGCATTCGGCTTGATCATCTGGAGCGTAGCTGTCAGCGAGACTGAGGCTGCCAAGAAGTAAATTTAGCTTACCCACAAAACACCCCGTGCTTTAGGCTAGGGGTGTTTTTTTTCGTGCTTTTTTTAGTATCATGGACTCAAATGAATGTTGTAATTATTGGTGCTGGTTTTGGTGGCTTGGCAGGTGCTTTGCGCACAGCTGCACGCGGGCACCGCGTGACGGTGGTTGATCGTTTGCCTGGCCCCGGCGGGCGAGGGCGTGAATTTGTGGCGAGCAGCGCTACAAACACTGGTTCAACGCTCACGTTTAAATACGACGCTGGCCCAACAGTGCTCACTGCCCCCATTTTGTTTGAAGAATTATTTGCCTTGTTTGGCGAAAAGCTATCAGACCATGTTGACCTGATGCCCGTAACGCCGTGGTACCAAATGCGCTTTGCCGATGGCACGCAACTAGACTACGGCGGCAGCACTAACAAGATTCAATCGGAGATTGCCAAATTTTCTGTGAGCGATTCTTTGGCATATCCTGCGTTTTTAGCCCACTCACAAAAACTGTTTGAAAAAGGCTATGAAGAGCTGGGCTCGCAGCCGTTTTTGGGCGCTATGTCGATGCTTAAAGCCTTGCCTGCCATGCTCAGCTTGCGGGCAGACAGGTCGGTGTATGCCGCCACAGCGCGTTACTTTAAAGACGAGCGCGTGCGCCGGGCATTTAGTATTCAACCTTTGTTGGTGGGCGGCAATCCGTTCGATACCACCAGCATCTACAGCTTGATCCACTACCTAGAGCGCAAATGGGGCGTGTGGTTTCCGCGTGGGGGCATGGCGCGCTTGGTGCAAGGCTTGGTGGAGCTGGGCCAGCGCCACGGCGTGGAGTTTGTCTGGAACGCAGATGTGCAAACTATCGCCACCGCACAAGGCAAAGCTACGGGTGTGCAGCTGAAAGATGGGCGGGTTATTGCCGCAGATGCTGTTATTAGCAATGCCGATGCAGGCTACACCATTGCCAAGCTCTTGCCAGCAGCGCAGCAAAAACCTAAAGTGCTGACCCAAAAACAATACTCCATGGGTTTGTTTGTATGGTACTTCAGCACCAACAAAGTGTTTGCTGATGTGCCCCACCACACGATATTGTTTGGCAACACTTACCGTGAAGTGCTGCATAAAATATTTGAAACCCAAGAGTTAAGCGATGATCTGAGCATTTATTTGCACCGGCCAACCGCTACTGACCCGAAATATGCACCGGCTGGACACGACAGTTTTTATGCCTTGGTGCCAGTGCCTAATTTGGCCAGTGGTGTTGATTGGGCCACTCAAGCAGCGCCATTTAAAGCGCTACTGCAGTCTGAGCTAGAGCGGCGCATTTTGCCGGGCTTGGGCGGCTGCATAGTTCATGAGCATGTGGTGACACCCAATTATTTTGCCGATGAGTTGCTTGCGCCATTGGGGTCAGGTTTCTCTATCACGCCTAAACTCACGCAGTCAGCGGGTTTTAGGTTTCCTAACCAATCGCCCGACGTACCCAACTTGTATTTTGTGGGTGCAGGCACCCACCCCGGTGCAGGCGTACCGGGTGTGGTGACCTCGGCCAAGGTGGTAGAGCGTCTCATGTTTGGAGCCGTGCAATGATGCAATTGGCCCCAGCTAGCTCAGTCAGCGCAGCCGGCACAGGTGGTGCTGACCTGCAAGCGGTGATGGACCACCATGCCAAGTCGTTTTCGTGGGCGGCGCGGTTTCTGTCGGCCTCTGCGCGCAAGGACGCTGCGCTGCTGTATGCCTTTGCCCGCACTGCGGATGACTTAGCTGACGAAGAGCATTTGGGGACTCTGCAGGAGCGCTTGCAGTCATTGCAAACCCTGCGCACACAGGCTTTGCAAGTTCAGCAGCCCCACGCATCGTTGGCTGGGCAAACTGGCGATATGCTGCGCGGCCATGGCGTGCCCGATGCCGTATTGGCGGTGTTGATGGACAGCCTGCAGGCAGACGCAGGCCCGTGCCAAATTGAAAGCACAGAAGAATTGTTAAAGTTTGCCTACGGCGTAGCAGGCACCGTAGGGCAAATGATGCGCCCGCTGCTAGGCGCACCCACCAAGGCCGATGCCTACGCCATAGCACTGGGTGTAGGCATGCAGCTGACTAACATTGCCCGCGATGTGATGGAAGACGCGCAGCGCGGGCGTTGCTATGTGCCAGCGCAGTGGGGCGTGAGTATGCAAATTTTGGCGACACCACAAAACGCGGCGCAGCGTAGCCAAGCTTTTGCAGTGCTGCGCAAATTGTTGGCGCTGGCAGACGATTTTTACGCTTTTGCGCATGCTGGGATATCTGTGATTCCGCGCCATAACCGCCGCGCGATCCGCATAGCATCGGCCCTGTACCAAGGCATTGGGCACAAAATATTGCGCCAAGGCGAACACCGTTATTGGGGCGGTCGCACATCATTAAGCAATGTTGAAAAAGTTCGCCTGCTATCACACACTTTGTTGCTGCCAACTTTGCCACGCCGCGTGATGGCGCGCGATGTGTGGCACAACGACCTGTCGCATTTGGTGGGTATGCCAGGTTTTCCTGCGCAGGGCTAGTAGCCATGACTGCAGTGGCCGATAAGGTGTGGGACATCATCATCATCGGCGGTGGCTTAGGCGGCTTGTCGCTGGCCGTGGAATTATCGGCCCCTGAATTTGCACACTTGTCGGTGCTGGTGTTAGAAAAACGAGCCCACTACGTCCGCGACCGCACCTGGAGCTACTGGACTGACCAACCACACCGCTACAGCCACCTCGAGCGTCAGCGCTGGCAAAGCTGGAACGTCAGCCTGTCGGGCTTGCAGCACAACCACAGCAGCGCACAGCTAGCCTACGCTACGCTAGATGCAGATGCGTTTTATCAGTCAGCATTGCAAAGCATCGGTAATGCTGGTCACATTGAGCTGCAGATGAATTGCGCAGTGACTGCTGTCGACGCTGCTACCTGCACGGTGACTTTGCAAGGCGCGCAGGTGCTGCGCGCGCGCACGTTGCTAGATGCGCGGCCCGCAGCGCTGCACCAGCCCAGCGCCTTAGTGCAACAATTTGTGGGCTGGGAGGTGACTACGCAGCAGGATGTGTTTGATGCGCAGTCGGTACAACTCATGGCGTTTGAGCCGCACTCGCGCGGCTTGCATTTTTGGTATGTGCTGCCTTACAGCACACGTTGCGCTTTGGTGGAGACCACTTGGGTGTCACCTGCTGATTGGCAGCCTGACTACCACGCTGAACTTAACCATTACTTGGCCAAGCTGTGCAATGGCCAAAGCTACAGCATCGGCTACCAAGAGCAGGGTGTATTGCAGCTTGACGCACCCGCGCGGCCTAGCACAGCCACGGTTGGCTTAGGCCGCAACGGTGGCACTTTGCGTGCAGCCACGGGCTATGCTTTTTTAGACACCATCGGCCACGCTGCGCAGCTAGTGCAGTCGTTGGCACTGCATGTGCAGTCTGGCGCAACTACGGCTTGGCAGCCAGTGCAGTTTCAACGCCCAGCCTCAGACGCTTGGATGGACAGCGTGTTTTTACAGGTTCTGGCACAAGACTGGCAGACCGCGCCTGATTACTTTATGCAAATTTTTAAAACACTAAGTGCACAGGACACCGTGGCGTTTTTAACAGGCCGTGCCACAGCCACACAAAAACTGGCGATGATGCGTTCATTACCCGTGCGGCCTTTTGCCAGCGCAGCGATGGCACGGATGTGGAGCGCATAGTGCCTAGCCAGCAATCCGTTTCGTTACCGCGTAGTGCTGTGTACTTTGCATTGGCATGCGCAGTGCTAGCGCTTGTGCGTTGGGTAGATCAAAGTATTCCTGGTGTTGGCCTATGGATCTTCATCGCTTTGTCGCTAACCGTTGGCATGGGCCATGGGGCGCTAGACGCTGTATTGATGCTGGCCCAATTTAAGCCCTACAGCAATGTGGCTGCCTATGCGCTGGTGTACTTGCTGTTGGTCGTAGGCTGCGGGGCGCTGCTGGCTTTGTCGCCAGGCTGGGCGCTACTGGCGCTGCTGGCTATGTCGGTGTGGCATTTTGGTGAGCTCTACCACCCCAGCTTGGCAAACCGGCTGGTGGTAGGCGGCGCGAGTGTGATGGCGCCCATGCTTTTATCAAATACTGCGCTGGCTGTATTACTCAAGCCCGTGTTAGGTGCAGATTATTCGACCACTTGGCTGGTGTGGTACTGGCTTGCGGTGGCATGGGCTATCGGTACTGCAGCTTGGGTGCTGCGGGTTTGTTTGCAACGGCTAGGCGGACGGTTAGGGCGCAGCGGACGTTTGATTGGTGCATCAGAGCAGAGCAACGCTACTGTAAGCGCTGCAATAGAGCTGGCGGCGGTGCTGGCTCTCAACATGATCTTGTCGCCCTTGATGGCGTTTGCAGTTTATTTTGGCTTGTGGCATAGCGTTAGTCACATCTCACGTGTGCTGCGCGCCATGGCGCGGCACTCATCGCGCGCGAAGGTGTCACCCAAGCGCCTAGCTTTAGCTATGGGGCTCACCAGCTTGGCAACGGCTGCATTGCTGTGGGTGCTATGGCGTTGGTTGCCTACAGGGCAGGGTGTGAATGGTTTAAGCACAATGGGAATACAAGCTTTTTGGCTGCAATGGCTGGTAGTGGCATTGGCTGCAGTAACGCTGCCGCATATGCTGCTAGTGGGCTACAGCCACCGCTGGCTGGGCAGATAGCCGCATCGCTTGGGTGGGGCTATAAACGGCCCAGATGTTTGGTACCATGCTGGGCATGATTATCACTAGCCTGCTCGACACCGATCTGTACAAGTTCACCATGATGCAAGTGGTGCTGCACCAGTTTCCGGGTGCGCAGGTAGAGTACAAGTTCAAATGCCGTAACTCAGGCATGAACCTAGCCCCGTATGCCACTGAAATCCGTGAGGAAATACGCTCGCTTTGCGGCCTGCGCTTCTGCGATGCAGAACTCAACTATTTGCGCGGGATGCGTTTTATCAAGAGTGATTTTGTAGATTTTCTTGGTCTGTTTAAGCTCAATGAAAAATGGATCACCGTGACAGCCCTGCCCGACGGCGAGATAGACATCACCATCCAAGGCCCTTGGCTGCACACCATATTGTTTGAGATACCAGTGTTGGCCATCGTCAACGAGGTGTATTTTCGCAATACCCAAAAAGTGCCTCGACTGATGGATGGTCGCATACGACTAGATGAAAAAATTGCCTTGTTGCAGGGCCCGGGACTGCGCGATTTAAAAATTGCCGACTACGGCACCCGCAGACGTTTTTCCAAAGCTTGGCACGAGGAAGTGCTGCGTGTATTGTCTGCCCAACTTGGCACTGACGTGACCGCTAATCCTGCAGGTCAATTTGCAGGCACCAGCAATGTGCTGTTTGCCATGAAGCTGGGCCTTACGCCGCTGGGCACCATGGCGCATGAGTATTTGCAAGCTGCGCAAGCGTTAGGCCCCCGCCTGCGCGACAGCCAAACCTTTGCTTTTGAATCATGGGCACATGAGTACCGTGGTGACTTGGGTATTGCCCTGTCTGATGTGTACGGTATGACTGCATTTTTGCGCGACTTTGACATGTATTTTTGCAAGCTGTTTGACGGTGCACGCCACGACAGCGGCGACCCGTTTGCCTGGGGCGAGCGGTTGATAGCGCATTACAAATCTAACCGCGTTGACCCTAAAACCAAAACCTTGATCTTTAGCGACGGCTTGACTGTGCCCCGCACCATTGAGCTGTACCAGCGCTTTGCAGGCCGCTGCCAATTGGCCTTTGGCATTGGTACTAACCTGACCAACGATCTGGGTGACCCGCCCGACCATCTGCCCCTGCAAATCGTGATCAAAATGGTCAAATGCAACGGCCAACCAGTAGCCAAGCTGTCTGATACACCGTCAAAAAATATGTGTGAAGACGAAAAATACTTAGCCTATTTGCGCCAAGTATTTGAAATTGTGTAGTGGTTTCATAGAAAAAATATAAGGCCTTTCATGTCGATAGCTTCAGTTCCTGTAGAGTTTTTCTTTTTCGCGCTAACGCTGCTTGGCGTAGCCTTGTTCCACGGGCAGACTTTGTATGCCGCGCTGATGGGTATGCTGGTGATAGCGGCTTACAAGCTAGGCTTTACTGATTTTTCGCTGATCAAGCATGTAGCACACGAGTGGGTAACTTTGGCCAATTTGTTGGGCCTGCTGCTAGGCTTTGCGCTGCTGGCAGATCACTTTGAAAAATCTGAAATCCCCGCCATCTTGCCTGACTACCTGCCCAACGACTGGAAGGGCGGATTCATCATGTTGGTGTTGGTGTTTGTGATCTCCAGCTTTTTAGACAACATTGCGGCAGCGATGATTGGCGGCGCCATGGCCTCGGTGCTCTACCAAAAAAAGGTGCACATTGGGTTTTTAGCGGCTATCGTGGCAGCCAGTAATGCAGGTGGCGCAGGGTCGGTGGTGGGCGACACTACTACCACCATGCTGTGGATTGCCGGGGTGAGCCCGCTGCAAGTGCTAGACGCCTACACCGCTGCCGTGCCTGCGCTGCTGTTTTTTGGTGTGATTGCAGCACGCCAGCAGCATGCCTATCAGCCCATCATGAAAGATGCACCTAAGGGTGCCCGTGTGCAATACGCGCGCTTGGCTATAGTTGCCATTATTTTGGTGGCTGCTGTGGCTGCTAATGTATGGTTTAACTTGAACAATCCTGCGGTGCTAGAGCATTTCCCCGTTATTGGGGTCGCTGTCTGGGTAGCCGTGTTGGCCACCAGCGTGTGGCGCAAACCTACCTGGAGCCTGCTGCCAGATGCCTTTAAAGGTACAGTGTTTCTATTGTCCCTGGTCATGTGCGCGTCGATGATGCCGGTCGACAAACTGCCCGTAGCCTCATGGGTGAGTACTCTGGGCTTGGGTTTTTTAAGCGCAGTGTTTGACAATACTCCGCTGACTGCACTGGCGCTGCGCCAAGGCGGCTACGACTGGGGCATGCTGGCTTACGCCGTGGGCTTTGGCGGTAGCATGATTTGGTTTGGCTCATCGGCTGGTGTGGCCCTGTCC
>JAYTPK010000072.1:0-2188 GCA_043747295.1 Polaromonas sp.
TGGTGGCGCGGTACCAGCATTTGTCGGTGCTGAAGGTGGCGGTGCCCATGCTGGTATCGCTAGCGGCCATTCGGCTGACGGCCCGCACGTTGACTTTGAGTTTTCCAAACTCTGGATTTGCGCGCTTAACCGAGCGGCTTTTTTCGTGGATTGTGTGGGTATTGGCGATCTTGTGGATAGTGGGGCTGCTGCCAGGTTTCCTGGAAGAATTGGACTCCATCAAGCTGGCATTTGGTAAAGGCAAAGTCAGCTTGCGTACTGTGCTGGACGGCCTGACATCGGCTGGCTTGGTGATCATTGTCACCCTGTGGATTTCGGCTGTAATTGAACGCAATGTATTGCGTGATGCAGTCAACGATCTGTCGATGCGCAAAATCATGGCCAGCGGTATCCGTGCCATGCTGATCTTGTTTGGCCTGCTGTTTGCCCTGTCGGCCGTGGGGGTGGACTTAACTGCGCTGTCGGTGCTGGGTGGCGCGCTGGGCGTGGGCTTGGGGCTTGGCTTGCAAAAGCTGGCGGCCAATTACGTCAGCGGCTTTGTCATTTTGTTTGAACGCTCAGTACGTATTGGTGACAGCGTAAAAATTGACGGCTTTGAGGGCAAGGTAAGCGACATCAAAACCCGTTACACACTGATCCGCGCACTCAATGGCCGCGAGGCGATTATTCCCAACGAAAAGCTGATTACCGAACGGGTAGAAAACCTCTCGCTGGCCGACCCTAAAGTGTTGCTGTCGAGTGTGCTGACCGTAGGCTACAACAGCGATGTAATGCAGGTACAAGGCATTTTGTGCAAAGCTGCCCTGGCCCATACCCGTGTGCTGGCCGACCCTGAGCCGGTGGCCCACCTTACCCAGTTTGCGCCTGATGGGCTGGAATTTACCTTGCTGTTCTGGATTAACGACCCTGACAATGGCCAGATGAACGTGAAGAGCCACATTAATATAGAAATTTTGCATGCATTGCGTGCTGCGGGCATTCAGATTCCCTACCCGCAGCGTGTGCTGCACATGCAAGAGGCGGCTAAGTCATAAATGCCCTGCAATCAATTGCTATATTTTACATAGCTGCTTGAGCAGGTTTTACTTGGGTTGTGGCCTATTTATTTAACTTTTTAGGTCACAGCTACGGCTCAAGCAGTTATTTCATGAATAACATGTTAGCGCTAAAGTCAACGTCTTACCCCTACGATAATTAACGCCACAAGCAGCGCCACACACACGCTAGACAGTGCCACCACATAACCAAACAAGCGTTGGTTTTCTTTGTCCAGCTGTTTGGCAACGGCGCGCAGTTTGTCCATTTTGGCCAGCTTTCTCTTTAACTGGTGCCGCTCGCCTCTTACGCTGTCCAGCATATTGAACAGGCTTTCAATTTGCGCTTTTTGCATGGCTTCGCTGACAGGCACTGGCGCAGGTGATGGCGGCGGCTTGAACTTGGGTTCTTCCAGACCGGCCACGCGCAGCATCTCGTCAAAGCTGCCGGGTGCCGTGGTGCCATACATTACCTGGGCAGCCTCTGCAGGATCTACCTTGGTACTGTCCAGCATGTGGTGCAGGTCGGCATGGGCTTGCTCGCGCTGGGCCGCTTGGGTACTGCTGGCAAAGTCACTGTCGGGCTGCATTAGCCGTACCAACCCCAAGCTCACCAGCTCTACCATCAGCTCGCCAATATCGCCAAAGCCGCGCAGTGTTTGAACGTACAGCCGCACCGTGTGGCTGCCGTCCACCGCCAGTAACAGCACCCGCAAGCGGCGTGGCAGCTCGCGTGGGTTGCGCCGCACCACGGCATTGCCGCGCTCGGTGCGCACCACCAAGTGGTCTAAATTATTTTGGAGGTCTTGTTGGGTGATCAAAGCCACGGCATGCTACTTACGCTGGAAAAATAATACTTAATTAGCATAACGTAATTGTTTCGCGATGTAAATCACCCATACAGACTAACAAAACTGATTGAAAGCAGCAAAGCAGAGGCCCAAGCCTATGCCAGCTCCGCGATCAGCTCAATTTCTACGCACGCTCCCATGGGGATTTGCGCCACACCAAATGCGCTGCGCGCGTGTGCCCCGACCACGGGGCCAAATACCTGGCCCAACAGCTCAGAGCAGCCGTTGGTGACCAAGTGCTGGTCAGTAAAGTCAGGCGTGCTGTTGACCAGGCTCATGACTTTGACAATGCGTTTCACACTG
>JAYTPK010000073.1:0-2419 GCA_043747295.1 Polaromonas sp.
AGCACTTTGGCAGCGTAGCCGCCATCATCATCCAGATTGGCGGCTCCAACGTAAAAGCGCAGGCCTGCCTCCAGCGAGCCTGCGCGTGCAATGCACTCTTGCAGTACGCGCACACCCACGCGCAGGTTGGTGACGGGGTCAAACGCGGCCAGTTTGCCGCCAAAGCTCTCATATTTGTCGCTGTGGACGCGGGTCATGACCTGCATCAAACCTTGCGCACCGACATGACTTTGGGCAAAGGGGTTGAAGCCCGATTCAACCGCCATCACCGCCAAAATCAGCGTGGGTTCCAGCTTGGTCCGCCCCGCCAGGCTGAACGCCTCGGCGACCAGGGCGGCCACGGGCTCGGGGGCGACGCGGTACTTTTTGCTCAGCCAGTAGGTGAGGGCGGTTTGCTGCTTGGGCAGGCTGGCAGGGTCAGTCGCAGTGGCGCGTTCGATAGCGTCTGGCTGAACATCCATGCCGGTGTTTTCCAGCGTCGCCGCTACTTGGCGACTTTGCAGCCAGTTGCCCAGGGCGCGCTCGCCGCTTTGCCGAACCTGCGGGTGAAAGGCCAAGGCAATGCCACCAAAGATCACGGCCAAGCCGATTAGCGTGAAGCCGCTTTGGGTGATTTCAAAAAGCCCTTGGGTGGTGCGCCGACTTGTGCTGCGCAGCCATTGGGTCAATTGCTGGAAATGTCTGAATGACGCGGTTTGCGTTGTCATAGCTCTTCCTTCTTTTGCGAGGTTGTCCTGAACTTGTGCTGTGGAAAAGCGGTGATTACAGGGCGACCTCGTTTGGGTTGGTACGCCGTCAAATCGCTGCTGTGGCTCGGTGAGGGGAGCAACGTTTTGAAATATGCCGATCACTGGCTGTGTGGGGCATGAGGTGTCCGATGTCGTTCGACGCGGATACCCATATTTTAACCGTAGTCTTATAACTTACGTCTATATAAACTAGAGTCAAGATTCTAATTGGCCCACTCAAAAATCACCCAAAAAGCCGGGTTACGCATTGTAAAAATAGCTTGAAATTAGCGAATCCGAGGACTAGACTTCAACTGCGTTCTTGATTGAACGCGCCTAGTCGGCAGTAGCCAGTCCCTTACGGCGATCACATCACAAGTCAGTGCGATAAAGCGGCCCCGACAATTCATGGCGGCAATCTTTTGCCTCCAGCATCGGTGGACTTCAATCTCCGTCGGTGCGAACCCTGACGGCATGGGCCTCGTGTCAGCCGTCGAGCCCGTGCAGGGTGGCTTTTAGCCAAACTGCCCGGGCTTTCTTGTTTCCTGGCACTTTGCTTTAAAAATTAACCTGCAGGTTAATTTTTTTCTGTTTCATGTCAAAACGACTGAAATATCAATAAAATAGGCAATTAGCCCACGTATAATAAAGTTTCTTTGCTATTAATAGCGTAGCATTTCTGAAATTGAGTGTGTGCTGGTTTGTGACCATCGTCACCCTGCGCCAAACAGGTCGGCTGAACCAGCGCTTCAAATACGGCGAAAATAGCGGGCTAAATTGCTTTTCAGCCCTTTGAGCCCTTTGAGCCCTTTGAGCCCATTCCCGCCATCAACTGCGAACTTACCGTGACGACTTCATCCCCTAAAAATAACGACAAGAGCCTGGACATCAAGCAACTCGATGAGCTGACTGGCGGCGCCTTCACGGCCCCCACTTCGGGTGAACGCGCGGCGCGCGTGCGCGAGTGGCTTGCGCGCGATCCTGGCATCGAGAAAGTTGCCGAGGTTTTTAAAGAACTCAGTGGCCGCGACAAAGGTGCCGCCAAGCCCTTGCGCGAGAAGCTTGACGAGGTCAAACGCGCCAAGGGGCAAGACGCGATGGCGGCTGAGTGGACTGCCAAGGCGCAAACGTTGTTGGCAGTGCCCAAGCTGAACATTGCCGATGCGCTGGCGTGGCAGCGTGATGCGGCCAAAGCAGGTGCGCCGCTGTCCAAAGAGCCGTTGTTGACGCTCAAAGGCCAATTGGCAGAGCGCGTGAAAGTGATTGAAGACTTGCAGCACCGCGTGCAGGTGCAGCGCGAGGCGGCGGTGCTGTTGGCGCAGCGCATCGAAGTGCTGTCAATGAAGTCGTGGCGCGATGCGCAAACGGTTTGGGATGCCTTGCGCGTGGATGTTGGCCATTGGCAAGAGCAAGCGACTGCATTGCAAGCCGATGCCAACTGGGGCAGCGTGGATGCGAAATATCCGCCGCTGTTGGAGGCCTCACGCGCTCAATTGCTGGTGGTGTGGGATGCGTTTCAAGCCGCGCTGGCGCAGGCTGTTGCCGCGGCTGACGATGCGGCTGCGCCGCTGCCGCCTGTGCCGCAGTGGGCGAACGAGCTGCGTGCCGCGCGTGGCGTGGCGATCGAGGCACCGCCCAAGCCCGCCAAACCCAAAATCGACCCTGAAGTCAAAGCCCACGCAGAGGGCACT
>JAYTPK010000074.1:0-1788 GCA_043747295.1 Polaromonas sp.
CCGCAGCTGCGCCAGTTGCAAGGGCGGCATGTAGCTTGCCACAAAGCAGAGGCTTTGGTATGAACTGCTCAGCACAATCAACACAAGCAAACTAAATAATAAATTTTTAAGAGTTTTAGGCCTTGCAGGCCGCAGAACCTGCTCAAGCAGCTATTTTATTTATAGCAAAGTAAATTGTACTTGGCGCTACACCGACATCAAGCTGCGGTGAATACGCCGCGTCACAAACCACACTGCAGCGATAACCAAGGGAATCAAAGCACCAGTGGCTACTTCTGGGTCAATGGGGACACCCGCAGCTTTTAATGCCTTGCCAGCGTACAGCAGCAAGCTCACAGCGTAGTAAGACACGGCTGCAATCGACAGTCCTTCTACCGTGGCTTGCAAACGCAGTTGCAGTTGCTGGCCGCGGGTTAGCTTTTCTAGCAGCTGCTGGTTTTGCTTCTCGGTAGCTATGTCTACCCGGGTGCGCAGCAGCGCACTGGTACGGGCGATGCGCTGGGACAGCTCGGCCAGGCGGCGCTGGGTAGCGTTAACGGTGGCCATGGCAGGGTCAAGCCGGCGGTGCAAAAAAGCGCCTAAGGTTTGCGTACTGGCGACACTGTGCTCCCGTATCTCGGCCAGGCGCTGGCGCACTATGTCGTTATACGCTTGCGTGGCAGAAAAGCGGTAGGCATGTGTGGTGATGGCTTTTTCAACTGCTGCGGCCAGCGTTACCAGCTTGCCCAACAAGGGTTCGTCCGGTAGCGACTGGTTGACCAGATCAAGCGTTAGCTGGGCCAATTGGTGCTCCCATTGCCCTAGTTCAAACGACAGCTGTTTAGCCTCTGGCAAGCCGCGCAGTGCCATTAAGCGGTAGGTTTCAATCTCCAGCAGCCGCTGCGCAACCCGCCCGGCACGCAGTGGGCTGGTGTCAAAGGGGGCCAGCACCAGCATGCGTTCACGGCCATCGATGCGCAGCTGAAAATCGCACAGCGCCATAGAGTGGCTGTCGCGGCCCAGTAGCGAAGCAAGAACGGGCGTGCTGTGGGCCTTGGATTCAGGCAGCATCCATTGGTTAGCAGCCTCCAGCAGGCCAGCTTTGTTGTCCCACGGCACTGCCAGCATCCACAAATCAACAGCCGCAACGGTTTGACCAGGAATGGCACCCAGCCATTCGTCGTCTACGCCCAAGGCGTTGCGCAAAGCATCAGGGTCTTGGCCCAAATGGGTGCCCGCAGGCAAGGGCAGCACCAGCGAATAGCGGGTAAATTCAGTGTGGCGCTCCCATTTAAGGCTGTAGTTATCAAACTGCAGCCGCAAAAAATTAGACTCCATATCGGCCAAGCCCAAGCGCGCTTGGCCAGGCAGATGCTGCAAGTGGGTAAGCTCTGCGCTGCGCGGCACGGCTTCGTTCAGCACTGCAATTAGTAGTACCAAAGAAGGCAGCCCAATGTGGGCTGCAGGGCGTGCATGCAGCTCGCTGTAAAGCTGGCTGCGCTGGGGATGGTCTGGGGGCAAATGGCGGGCCATAGATTGCTGGAAAAGGTAGAGTGCTAAAAATCTATTTGCTATAACTTACTCTGCAATACCGCCCACCACTTGACTAAAGCCGCCATCTACGTAGGTAATCTCGGCGCTCACACCAGCGGCGAGATCGCTCATTAAAAACGCAGCGACGTTGCCCACATCGTCCACCGTCACATTGCGGCGAATGGGCGATGCGGCAGCCACCGCGCTTAAGATTTTGCCAAAGTCTTTGATGCCACTGGCAGCTAGCGTTTTGATCGGCCCGGCGCTGATGCCATT
>JAYTPK010000075.1:0-4858 GCA_043747295.1 Polaromonas sp.
TTTCAAACCAATTTTTAAATTAACTCAGGACTAAAACCATGTTTACCCAAGAAGCCATCCAAGAACTCAGCAAAGCGCAAGCCATTTCAGCTGCGAGCAACGCCCTTGCACACGTAAACGACAGCGATTTGGCAACCGTTGCACTACCCAATGATTTCAATGTTCACGACTTTGAGAAATTCTTACTTGTCCGCCGCCGTGCCCGTGGCACCATGGCCACCAGCAACGTGCCAGACTTTGCCGCCTATGTCGAGCAGCACAAAGAGCCGGGTGCAATCGTCTTCATCCAGCAAGACAAAATGACCGCCGTTGCCGTGCTAAATCTTGGCACACCAACCGAGCCCGGCCACACCGACAACCGCGCCGAGCTGGCACCCAAAAAGACAGCCGCCTACACCGAACTCAAAGCCATCGCCACCGGCCAAGCCAAAAAACAGCAAGAGATTGCAGAGTTTTTTGAAGACTGGGCGGGCAACATCAAGTTTTTTAACGAAGCTGGCGCGATCACACCACCGCAAGCCATTGCGGCGATTCGCAAAATCACCATTGAAACCCTGAAAAAGCTCGAAAACTCAGAAGCCCAGCTCAGCGCCAGCAAATCCGCATTTGAAAGCGTCACCGCCAAAAGCGCTGAACCCATCCCCACCACCATCTATTTCACCACCGTGCCCTACCACGGTTTGAAAGAGCGCGAATTCGTCATGCGCCTAGGCATCTTGGCCGGTAGCGACAAACCCGCCGTCAACCTGCGCATCATCAACCAAGAGCAGCACGACGAAGACATGGCGATTGAGCTGTCCGAACTGGTCAAAGCCGCCATCACAGACCTGCCGGTGTTGATCGGCGAATACGCCGCGAAAAGCTAAGCACCCAGCAACAGAAGCCAAGGACAACATGACCGCCATCTACCTACTAATCAGCACCCTGTCCTTGGTTTTCTGCCTTGGCCTGCAAAGCCAGTTTGTCAACAACGGCCACTTTGTAGCCGCGTTTGCCAACTCGCTCGCCATAGGCTCGGCCAACCTGGTGCTGTTCAAACTCGCCCCTGACGCCACCCCGCTAGAGTCCCTAGCCTACATCGCCGGCGGCCCTATTGGCATTGTGTTGAGTATGTACTTTTACCGCTGGCGCTATCAAAAGCCAGATCAAGAGGCATATTAAGCTGTAGCCGGCGTATTTATTGCCTAAGCAGCTATTAAAAGTATAGTCAATTTAACATGACCAAACCCCAAAAACCCCGCAAATTCGTGCGCGTCCTCTGGACACCGGAAGAAGAAGCCTACCTGCGCCAGCACTACGCCGACACCAAAACCCAAGCCATTGCCGACCACCTAGGCCGCAGCCTGCGCAAGGTTTATGCCAAGGCCGACTGCATGGATTTGAAAAAATCCCCCGCCTTCATGGCCAGTGAAGCCTCGGGCCGCATGAAGCGCCCATTGCACGGCGGCAAGGCGCATTGGTTCAAGCCGGGGCACACAAGCCACAACAAAGGCATAAAGGGCGTGTGCTACCCGGGCAGCGAAAAAAGCCACTTTGGCAAAGGCAACCGCCCACACAACTACAAAGAAGTCGGCTCCCTGCGCATCAATTCCGAAGGCTATCTCGACATCAAGCTGGCCGACGGCCACCACGAATGGTTCTTGCTCGCCCGCTACAACTGGTTTCTGCACACCGGCCATTGGACAGCCAGCAACGAATGCATCTGGTACAAAAACGGCGACAAGCACGACGTTGATTTTCCCAACCTCGAGCTGATCACCCGCCGCGACCACATGCAGCGCACCACCCTGCACCGCCTGCCGCCTGAGCTGGTAAGCATCGTACAGCTGCGCGGTCGCCTCACTCGCGCGATCAATAAATTCAGCAACCCACCCATACAAACCCAAGGAGCTACAGCATGACCACGCAAACCAATACAGAAAACCCGCACATCACTGAGGTGCGCAGCATCATGATGGCACAATTACGTGCGCTCAAAGGTGCAACCAAAGATGACCTTGATGCCGAGCTCTCCAAAAGCAAAGCCATCAATGCCCTATCTCAAACCCTGATCAACAGCGCCCGCGTTGAAATCGACTATCTCAAGGAAACCGGCCAGCAGCAATCCAAGTTTTTAGAGCTTCCGCCCGAAGTAAACACTGGCAATCTACCTAATGGAATCACAGGCATACACCGCAACAACGCCGACACGATCAAACCAAAAGCCAAAAACTGGGTGGGCATAGCTCAATGAACCCCCCAGGCATGAACCGCCAACAGCGCCGCGCCGCTATCAAACAAGCCCGCCACGCGCCTGCGCGCACTTTTGAGCTGGCCGCCGGCCTGCGCTTGCTGCACAACGCACGGCCTTATGACGAAGGCGAAATGATCAGCGAACACACCAACACCCGCGAGTGTTTCAAGCGGCTGCTTACCGGCCAGGGCACGGAGTCCGACTTTGACCGCGTGGGTATGATCTTGAACTGCGGCCTCATCCGCGCTGAACAGATCGACAAAAAGCTAGTCTGGTCCATGCAAGCCGCCGGCAACGCCATGGCCCGCATGAAAGAGCGCTACCTCAATGGGCACAACTTTGGCTTTGACGCTCAAGGCTTAGAGGACACCCGCATTGCGCTGGATGACTTCGAAGTCATCATGGACTTTAGCAGCCCGCTACAAATGAAAACCGCCATCCAAGAAGCCTACAGCCGCATCACGAGCGGCGAGGTGTTGGTGATAGGCGGCCAAAGGCAAGCCGCATGAGCGACCCCAAACACCCAACCAACCAGCGCTGGGAGCTGTTCGACCCGGCCAGTAACCCACCACCTTCAGGCGTCAGCCTGCTGCTGATCAACAACGGCGGCGTGCTGATCATCGGTAACTGGTACACCGGCGCACTCGCCTGGGGCTACAAACCCACCATCCCGCAAACCGTCAAAACCCGCATAAATTCGCCTCTAGCCGGCGTATTTATTACCTAAGCAGCTATCAAAATAATAGCAATTAAGAAAGCCAAACCATGACTACACAAACCACAAACGTACATCACACAATAGAGGCTCTGCGTATATTGGCCCCGATTATCGAAGCAAAAGCCATTGAAATCGCGCTGGCAGAAGCCAATGCCAAGGTAGTGGCGTGGGCTGATGTGCCGGTAGGTATTGCTGTGTGCGATAAGAAAACTAATGTTGTTTGGTTGTATCAAGGTGGCGGAGATGAAAAAAAAGCGTTAGTCACCGCGCCGCCAAATATGCCGTTTGGCATGCAATGGATTGACTTAGCCGACTTAGCTCCTGCAAAAAACCAACCGTGGATTGCTTATCAAGGTGCGGCTTGGACAACATTTGAAAACGTAAAACCGCTGGAAGATAAAGGCTTTATTGTTGAGTCGGAAGAAGGTCGCTACCGCATCGCCGGCTTGGCTGAAGGCTATGAAATGGAGAATGCAAAATGAACGAACAACGCGCCTTTACTGTGACGGTGACGGGGTGTAAGTACGGTTGCCAATTTTTCCGGGATGTAGATCTTGATTCAGTGGCACGCTGCATTCATGGCTACGTAAATCAAGTCGAGCTAGTTCGCCAAAACAAAGACCAACTAACCAATAGCTGCCCTATGTGGTCAGAGGCTAAACCCTTCATAGGAGAAGCGACATGAAAGACCATGAAATTGCAGCGCTCGTTAATGAGCTAACCCAAATTGGATTTATCTACTCTGACCATGAATCACTACGGCAAAGAATATCCAGTGTACTTGCGCCTAAGTTAAAAGAGCACGCCTATCCAGCACCCCGCAAGCTTATTACGGCTGATAATGTTGCTGAGTGGCTTAGGGATATGGATAAACCCACTTGCCTATATACCCTTTGCGCCGATGATTCAGCTACGCCTCAAACGCTAGAGAGCGGCTGTAGTGGTGCTGTGCTCTGGTATTTGGGCGACGATGGCAAGGGTGAATATCCGAAGTTTTGCCATCATTGTGGCGGTGTTGTGAAATCGGGAGGGTTAGCCAATGACCGTTCACAAATCAACTGAAGAATTTATAACTCAAATAATTGAACATTGCAAAAAAGATGGCTTTATCAAAACAGATGCAGATTCAACATTGTTAATGGAAGCATCTATCCGCTTGTCAAACCTACAGCGCAGAATAGACAACTGGGCTGAGTACGAGGAAAAAAAGCTATGACTAAAACAACATGGCACAAGGGAAATCCGCCTAGTATTGGCTGGCGGCCGGCTAACTACACATCAAAGTGTGACTATAAAGGCGGTAGAAACACTAGAATTATTCGGTGGCGGGACGGTGAATTTTGGTCAACAGCGGCGTTCCCTGACTTTACAGCCGTGGAAGCCGCTGATTCAGCAGATTTCAAAGCGTTTAAACAAGACTACATAGAATGGTCTGGTCGGTTGTGGCTATGACCGCCCTGCAACCCCTAATCAAACCAGAGCGCATTATGCAGATCATGGACGTGAAGCCGCTCTCAACTCCTAACTCTAAGTTAGGTCTATCCCTTGAAACAAGTCACCTCTTGGTCCCACTCCAAACTCGGCGAGTTTAAAAATTGCAAAGGAATAACCATGGCACAAAATAAAGCAAAACTAGCACAGCTAGAAGAACTATTCGGTCAATATTGGGACATCGCCTTTACTGAAGGCAGTACGGGTGTCAACCAGTCTGAAAAAGCAAACGGTGTGTTGCACGCGCTTCGTCTACTACTAGACCAGCCAGAGGGTGAGCCAAAAGCATGGCTCATCAAGTTTAAAGACACGGACGGTACGCAGAGAAGCAGATCGTATACACATAACGCTATCGGTGATTATCGACAAATAGACCCTGATGCGACAAGTGAGGAGCTCTACACCCACGCACAGCC
>JAYTPK010000076.1:0-17992 GCA_043747295.1 Polaromonas sp.
GAAATTTTGCAAGCCATTTTGGGCAACCAAATTCCGCTGATGAGCGGCACCACCGAGTTTGCACCCCACGTTAAAGCAGGCAAGCTGCGCCTGCTGGCCACGCTGGGCCGCGAGCGCAACAAAGCTTTTCCTGACGTACCCACAGTGAAAGAAAGCGGCTGGGAAACCATTACCGAGTCACCCTTTGGTTTTGGTGGCCCCAAGGGCATGGATGCCGCTACCGTGAAGGTGCTGCAAGACGCGCTGCGCAAAACTGTGGAAGACCCCAAGGTGCTAGAAACCTTAGACAAATTCTTCCAGCCAGTGATCTACATGGACAGCGCAGAGTATTCGCGCTATGCGGTGCGCACGTTTGATGCGGAGCGGGCGACGATTGAGAGACTTGGTTTAGCCAAAAAGAGTTGAGATTTTTAATTGCTATTAATTTAATAGCTACCCGAGCAGTAGATACTTGGACTACAGATCAAATTGATGCGCATTTTTGCCTTTGAACTGGGCATAAAACGCTTTGATCTCCACCATGTCTTTGTCAATGTCACCACTCGGATAAAACAATGGCCCCAGGCCAGCGCGTTTTTGTGGGTAGTCCATATACGCCATCACGATGGGTACTTTGGCGCCCAGTGCGATGTAGTAAAAACCAGTCTTCCAATAAGTGGTTTTGCTGCGTGTGCCCTCGGGTGGGATGATAAGCTGAACTTTGCCGTTAGCTTTGACCAGCGCCTGGGCCGAGGCTGCCACTAAATTAGTTGATTGCTCACGATTCACCGGGATGCCGCCTAGCCACTGCATGATATTACTAAACGGTGGCTTGAAGATGCTTTGCTTACCCAGCCAGTACACGTCCATGCGCAAAACAAATGACACCATCAAGGTGTAGGGCAGGTCCCAGTTGCTGGTGTGTGGGGCGGCGATCAATACAGCCTTGTGTGCTTCGGGGGGCAAAGCGCCTTCTACCTTCCAACCCGCAAGCTTTAAAAATACTATAGAAAAACCGCGTAAGACGGTGTTAACTACAGGCGTGGTGAAAATAGTGCGGTGCATGGGCGAGAGTATCGCCGATTAACATGCCGTTTACGGTTTATCAGCATCTAGCTGATGTACGCCCAGTACGGAAAAAGCTGCGATCTAAGCACTGCGCATCAACTTGTTTAAAGCGCTGTCCCACTTAGCCCCTGGCAACACATTAGCCAGCGCGGTGTCGGGCAATGCAAAGGTACTGCGCAGCACCTGCGCTAACACTGCGCGATAGTCGTGGTGGGCTGGCAGGTCGCGGTTCTCGTTTAAGTTGCCGCGTGCCATGCCTGTCCACTGGCCATGCCACTGACCGCCTTGCACGCGGTTGCCTAGCAGCCACAGCGCGTTGCCAAATCCATGGTCGGTGCCTTTGGTGCCGTTCTCGGCGCTGGTGCGGCCAAACTCGCTCATCACCACAATGGTGTCATGGGGCTCGCTAAATTCTTGGCGCAGTTGCGCAATGCCTTTGGCCAAATTGCCCAGCCTATCGGCCAGCTGGCCTGTGACGTTGCCTTGGTTAGCATGCGTGTCCCAGCCACCAGCCGACAAAAAGCCCAACGACAGGTTGCGGTCGTTGCGCATCAGCGTGCCCAGGTGCTGCGCGTCTAGCTGCAGGCCCACGGGGTCGGCAGCGCCGTTGCTGGCGGCTTGCATTTGGGCGTTTTGTGCAGCGGTGTTGGCGGGCGTGCCGTCTTTGTCAAGCTGGCGGTCCATGCTGCGCTTGGCCTCAAGGGTTTGCATGTTGCGGCGATTGTCCATGGCGTTTTTCTCGGTGCTCAGCTCCTTGGCGCTTTGCATGCGGCTGTCAGCGCCTTGGCGAAATGCGGTGCTCACTGTGTCGTTGCCAGCGTACAAATCTAGCAGCGCTTGGCGGGTGTTGTTGTTGGCCAATACGCCTACGCGCTCAGCGGCCTGGCCTTGTGGGATCAATTTGACTTTGGCGTTGCCCGCCAAGATGGCGGGGTTGGCCTCGCCCACGCCCAGCGCACTGGGCGTTTTGTTTATATCCAGCGCACTGGGCGATTTGTTTATGTCCAGCGCACTGGGCGTTTTGTCTACACCCAGCGCGGTGGGGGCGTTGTTGAGGCCCGCTAACGAGTTGATCCAACCGGGTGCGCCACTGGTCTTGCCGCTGTGGCCAGTCTCCATTTGGTACTGCGCGTCAAAGTGCGAGCGGTTGGGTGCTGGCATGCCCGCAGCGGGTACAAAGCTGAGCACGCCTTGCTGCCACAGCGGCATGAGTACCGCCATGGACGGGTGCAGGGCAAAGGTGTTATCTAACTTGAGCGCGGTGTTGGTATTACCGTCGGGTGCGGCTATTGCAATGGTGGGGCGCAGTTTGTAATAGTCAGCATCGGCATAGGGCACAAAGGCGGACAAGCCGTCATACGCGCCGCGCAAAAACACCACGATCATGCGGCCCTGGCCGGGCTTAGCACCAGCGGGTGCTGCCTGCGCCCACACGCGCGGGGCGGTGCCCAGCGCGATGCCTGCACCCACCGTGTGCAGCAGTTGGCGGCGCGATAAGGTGGGTGGTGTGGTGGGCGTTGATGCACAAAGTAAAGGACTGAACATGGGCTACTCCATTTAGTTCTGTTGGGGCGTTGATAAGTTGTGTGACCAGCGCAGCACTTGCGCATCACTTACTCATAAAGTCGGGGCTGGCCAGTAGCAAGCCGGTGCGCACGGCAGGGCCTTCACGGGCGATGCGGTCGCGGCTGGCAGTGCTTAAAAAAGGCTTGAGGTAGGCAGGTTCTGCCATGCGGCCCCCTAGTGTGACGGCAAAGTCTGCACGCCTTGTCAAAGCCTCGGGGGCTAACCATGTCGCAGCGTCCGTCTTATAGCCATCGGGCGTAGGCCAGGCGTGCAGTGGTTGGCCTGCTTGGTTTAAAAAGCCCAGTGCCAACTGCAGGTCACGCGGGTCGCGCGCGCCGCCTTGGGCAGTCAGCGCTGAGCAGGCGTAGTCAAAAGGTGTTTTAAACAAGGTGTTATCGGCTTGCCAAAACTCGGGCGACGCGATGATGGCTTGCATCACCGCGCGTATGTCGCCTTGGGTGCGGGTAAAGGTGGCTGCTAGTTGGGCCTGCAGTGCTGGGCTGGGTTTGTCTGACACAAAGGCTTGGGCTAGGCGCAGCGTGATGCGCTTAGCGGTAGCGGGGTGGCGCGCCAGCATGCGGATAGCGTCTTCACCTTCTTGCATGCCATTGTTTTTAAACGTGGTGCCTAGCAGCACTTTGTCGCCAGTGTCGTGCTGGCGTGCGTTGAACGCAAAGCCTTTGCCTTGGGCCACAGGCACAGTCCAACCGGTCAATATGCGGGCCAGCTCACGCACATCGGCCTGGGTGTAGCCTGCGCCTACGCCCAAGGTATGCAGCTCCATCAGCTCGCGGGCGTAGTTCTCGTTCAGGCCACGCGCGTTGCTTTGCGCTTGGTCTAGGTACAGCAGCATGGCGGGGTGGTGGGCGCTGGCCAAGACAATATCTTCAAACTTGCCCATTGCATTGCTGCGCATGGCCGTGGCGGCGTAGTGGCCCACAAAGGCACGGGTGGGGCCTTTGGTAATGGAAACGTTGAAATGGTTGAACCAAAATTCGGTCATCTTGGCTAGTAGCGGCTGCTCTATGGCGCTGTCGCTGCAGGCCATCACACGCCACGCAGCCGAGGTGCGCACGGTGTCGCGCAAGAATTTTTCTTCAATGATGGATTTGTCGGCGTCTGTGTCTTTAGCGTCGGGGGCGCGCTCACGCAGTTTTTTGCGGGCTTCGCTGTACGCATGGAACTCTGCTGCCAAAGTGTCTAGAGGCGCATTAAACCCAGCCATGTCTGCGGGAATGTTGGGTTTTTGCTGGCTCGCCGCATAAGCCGAGTCAACCTGTTGCAATGCCCACACTGCCGCGTTGTGCTGGGCCGCCTGCGCACTGGCGGCGGTGGGCGCATAGCCCAGGCGCGATGTGGCACGCCATGTGGGGCCGGTGCCAGTGGTTAGGTTGCCAGGGATCTTTTGCGTGGCAGCCATGGCCGCTTGGGTAGCAGGGCTGGGTTGGCTGCTATTTGAGTGCCTATTAACCGAGCCGCAGCCCAGCAAAAGTATGGCTACGGCTGCGGCTGCAACGCTGTGTTGTGTTTGACGGTAATGTGGCATCCCATGCTCCTAGTCAGCCGCGCTCCAAACGTATGGGCAGGCTCTATTGTGTACCTGTGTAGGTTTGTCTAACGCGCCATGGCCATGCAGGTTGGCATGGTTTACACAGCTTTACGGATAACGGGCGAAGGCTTTACACAAGCTGTGTGGTTAAGCCCCATCGCCCCATCGCCCCATCGCTGCATTGCCCCATTACGCCATGGCCCATTACGTCGCACCCGAGGCCGCCACTTTAAATGACGCTGGTGTGTCTGCCTGCACGCCTGCAGCAGCAGAAACCACAGGCTCAAACGTCCATTGCTGGCTATGAAAGCTGGCCACTGCAGGCCGGTGCGCGATCGACACCAGCACGCCGCCCATGGTGCGTAGCTGGGTGCGCAGGCGTTCATACAAGGTTTGCTCAGCAGCAGGGTCTAGCGCGCTGGTGGCTTCATCGGCAAATACCCAGCGCGGCTTTTTCAAAAACACCCGTGCCATTGCCAAGCGCTGCTGCTCACCGCCTGATAGTTTTTGGCCCCAAGCGTCTTCGTCATCTAGGCGCGTTTTCAGTTGCGGCAGCATGGCGTCGTTCAAGGCTTGGCACAGCGCTGCATCGGTGTAGATGGCTGCATCGTCTGGGTAGGCCAGTGCAATGCGTAGTGTGGCGTTAGGAAAGTAAGGTCGCTGCGGAATAAACATGGCCTGTGCATCAAAGTCTTCAGGCCGCGTTATCTTGCCGGTAGCGAAAGGCCAAATGCCTGCAATCGAGCGCAGCAACGTGCTCTTGCCACTGCCCGACGGCCCCTGCACTACGATGGTGTCACCCAGCTGGGCTTGAAGATTGACATTTTGCGCTAGGGCATGGCCATTGGGCAGCATTAAACCCAAGTGGTCCAGCTGTAGTTTATCGCCAGTTGCTACATTTATCATAGCTGCTTGAACAGTAGATACTTGGACTATCGGCATATTTGACGGGTAATTGAGAGTTTCAGCGCTGTGCAGTGAGGCCTCAAAGCTGGTTAGGCGGTCAGTGGTGGCTTTCCACAGCGCTAGTCTTGAATAGTTGTCCACAATCCAACTGAGCGAGCCTTGCACTTCACCAAATGCGCTAGAGGTTTGTATAACCTGGCCTAACTGGATCACCCCAGCAAAATAGCGCGGAGCTACCACAATGAAAGGAAAGATCACCGCCGCTTGGCTGTAGCTGGCCGTAAACCAGGTAAGCCTTTTTTGTGCCCAGATCATCTTCAGCGTGACCTGCAGCACATCGGTAAACCGCCCGTTAAGCGATTGGCGCTCAACCGCCTCGCCTTTGTACAGCGCAATCGACTCTGAGTATTCACGCACCCGCACAAGATCGTGGCGAAAGTGTGCTTCGGTTTTTTGTTGCTCAAAATTAAGCGCGACCAGTGGCCTGCCAATCAAATGGGTAAGTACACTGCCTGCCACCGCGTACAGCAAAGCCAGCCATACCAAAAAGCCAATCACATAATAGGTTTGGCCACCCACGGTAAATTCAAAACCGCGGCTTAAACCCCACAAAATGCCAATGAAGGCGGCAATGTTGACTGTGGCCAGCAAGAAGCCCATGCTCAGTGTGACGGTGTAGTCAGTAAATAACTTAATGTCTTCTTGAATACGTTGATCAGGGTTGTCAGGGTTAGCTTCGCCTTGGGGCGTGTAGCGTGCCAGCTCCATTTGGTAGAAAGCTTTGTTGCTGGTCCAGCGTGTCAGGTAATAGCGCGTCATCCATTCGCGCCAATTAAGCTCGAGGCGCTGGGTGAGGTACAACTTGTAGACTTGCACCACAATATTCAGCACGGCAAGCACGCAAAACCAGCGCACCTGCGCCCAAAACACATCGGCCTGTTTATTTTGCAGCGCGTCATAAAACACGCGGTACCACTCGTTGAACTGCACACTGACGTAGACGTAAAACAAATTCAGCGCCATCACGACAATTAACAGCGCGCGCGCTTTCCACTTTTGGTCAGACTGAAAGTACGGAAGCGACAAAGCCCAAACTTTGCGGGTTTGGGCTTTTAATTCAATGAACTTAGCGCTCAATGTGGCAATAAGGGTCATGACAAACTTTCTATTTGACTGCGTCCCATACTAACTTACTGCCCGTTAAAAACATACCGGTATAGACAAGGCGGTAAAACAAAGTGGGCTGAATATGCCTAGCAATTCTTACGCCCACCCACACGCCGATGGGTGCAAACGGTAAGAGTGCCAATGAGGTGGCAAAGTTTCGCATGTCCAGCAAACCCAGCCACGCATACGGTATCCACTTGGCCAAGTTGATGATAAAAAAGAAATATGCCATGGTGGCGGTAAACACCAAAGGCTTGAGTTTGAGCGGGATGGCGTAAGCGTTGATCGGCGGGCCACCAGCGTGGGCGATAAAGCTGGTAAACCCCGAGGTAGTAGTCAGCAGCACGCCCAGCCAACGCGGTGGCGGTGGTGCATCGGCCTTCGGTGGGAAAACTAAGCGTTGCGCTAAAAACAGCAATGTGAATGCCCCCACAATGCCTGCCACGATCTGCGGCTGCAAAAATTTGAACAACAAAGCGCCAATCACAATGCCCAGCAAGCCGCAGGGCAGCAAAAACTTTAGCAACTGCTTATCGAAGTCTTTGCGGAAAGCCGCTATGCCCAGCAGGTCCATCACCAACAGCACTGGCATCAAAATAGCTGCGGCCTGCGGCACGGTAATCATGAGGGCCATCATCGGCACGGCCAGCGAGCCAAACCCTGCGCCAAAGCCGCTTTTGCTCAAGCCCAGTAGCTGCACAGCAGGAATGGCAATGGCGTAAAAATGCCAGTCGGTAATGAGTGGAAAGGTCAAACGCCGCGGCCCAAGTAGATTTAGTGTATCTAGACGATGCTGCAAGCTTGGTCAAACGACAAGCGTTTATTGCGTGCAAAAGTTTTGCTATGGTCCGCGTAGCCTAGGGTGCACACAAAGTTGGTTTTAACGTGGGTACCGTTCCAAAACGCGGCATCAAGCTTGGTAGCGTTAAAGCCACTCATCGGCCCGCAGTCCAGTCCCAGCGCACGGGCTGCAATGATGAAGTAACCGCCTTGCAGTGAGCTATTGCGAAACGCCGTTGCATCAATGGAAGGCTGGTTACCCACAAACCATGCACGTGCGTCGGTGTGCACAAACAGCTCTGGTAGCTTGTCATAAAACTGCATGTCCATACCGATGATGGCGGTAATAGGCGCACTTTGGGTTTTTTGCACATTGCTGTCAATCATGCAAGCTACCAGCTTGGCTTTAGCTTCAGCGCTTTTAACAAACTGGATACGCGCAGGTGAGCAGTTGGCCGAGGTGGGGCCAAATTTCATCATGTCGTACAGCTGGTGCAGCAATGCATCGTCAACAGGCTTGTCCAAGTAGAGATTGGCTGTGCGGGCGTTGTCAAAAAGTTGTTCAGTGGTGGTTTGCATAAATTACTTTCTCGCTTGTGGAGTATGGATGCCTCAAAGCAGCGTTTATACACGCTCCAAAATCACCGCAATGCCTTGGCCCACGCCAATGCACATGGTGCACAGCGCATAGCGACCCTGGGTGCGGTGCAGCTGATTGACTGCAGTGGTGGCCAAGCGCGCTCCTGATGCACCTAGCGGGTGGCCCAGAGCTATCGCACCGCCGTGAGGGTTGACGCGCGGGTCGTCGTCTTGCAGGCCCAGCATGCGCAGCACGGCTAAGCCCTGCGCAGCGAAAGCTTCGTTCAATTCGATCACATCCATTTGTTCGATTTTTAAACCTGTCAGCGCCAATACCTTTTGCGTAGCGGGCGCAGGGCCAATGCCCATGATGCGCGGGGCTACACCTGCGGTAGCCATGCCCACGATACGGGCCTTAGGTGTCAGGCCATGTTTTTTGGCTTCAAGCTCGCTGGCTAGCAGCATTGCGCACGCTCCGTCGTTTACGCCGCTGGCGTTGCCTGCGGTGATGGTGCCGTCGGGCCTGACGATGGGTTTAAGTTTGGCCAGTGCGTCCATGGTGGTGGCGCGCGGGTGTTCGTCTTGGCTGACTACAACAGCATCGCCTTTTTTCTGTGCGATGGTAACGGGCGTGATTTCAGCATCAAAGTAACCCGCTTGTTGCGCTGCCACAGCCTTCATTTGGCTAGCCAGCGCCATGGTGTCTTGCGACAGGCGATCAATCTTGTAATCAGTGGCTACGTTTTCTGCCGTCTCAGGCATGCTGTCAACACCGTACTGTTCTTTCATCAGCTTGTTGATAAAACGCCAGCCGATGGTCGTGTCAAACATTTGCGTGCTGCGGCTAAACGCACTGTCGGCCTTGCCCATCACATAAGGTGCACGGCTCATGCTCTCGACGCCGCCTGCAATCATCAAGCCAGCTTCACCGCTTTTAATAGCGCGTGCCGCTGTGCCCAGCGCATCTAGGCCGCTGCCGCACAAACGGTTGATAGTGCTGCCCGGCAGCTCGTGCGGCAAGCCCGCCAGCAAACTGGCCATGTGCGCAACGTTGCGGTTGTCCTCGCCGGCTTGGTTAACACAGCCGTAGATCAGGTCCGTCACTGCATGCCAGTCCACACCAGGGTTGCGCTGCATCAGCGCGCGCAATGGGACAGCGCCTAAGTCATCAGCGCGCACACCGCTAAGTGCGCCACCGTAGCGGCCAAAAGGGGTACGGATAGCATCGCAAATAAAAGCTTGTGTGGTCATAGCTGTGTCTCTTAATATAGTTTTTACAGCTTAAGATTATCCCCACTACGGGCGCGCGGCGCTGTCACATCCGATAATTCATTTATGTTTAACCCAAGCCAAGATGATGTACGCCGTTTTTTTTGTGCAGCCTTTGCCAAAGCACAAGCTAATAGCGGGCAAGACGCGCTAGAAACCATTGCCAACCAATGGATGAGCGAGCACCCTGAATACCATGCTGATTTACAAGATGCCGATTCCGCCGTAGCGCGGGTGTATGACGGCGGCGACGACAAAACCAACCCTTTTTTGCATTTGTCCATGCACTTGTCCATCACAGAACAATGCAGCATTGACCAGCCCAAAGGCATTCGACAAGCGGTCGAGCTTTTGACCGCACGCCGAGGCGATTTGCACCTAGCGCACCACGAGGTGATGGAAGAACTCGGCACCATGCTGTGGGAGGCGCAGCGCAACAACCAATCGCCCGATGGGCAGGCGTATATTGACCGGGTGCAGCAGCGCGCTACGCGCGACTAGCTTGCGCAGCTAATTACGTAAATCAATTTATGTAATTAGCGCACAGTCATAGGTATCGTCACTGGCCCATCGTTGACCAAGTGCACTTGCATATCAGCGGCAAACTGCCCAGTTCGCACCACAGCATGCGCACTACGCGCTTGCTGCACAAAGTAATCGTACAAACGCCGGCCTTCATCAGGTGGTGCTGCCCGGGTAAAGCTGGGGCGGTTGCCACCCGACATATCAGCCGCCAGCGTGAACTGGCTCACGATCAATAAGCCACCAGCCACATCTTGCACCGACAGATTCATCTTGCCCGCCGCGTCGCTGAAGATGCGCAGCTTGAGAATTTTGGCAAGCAGCTTGTCTGCCAAAAGATCGGTGTCACCGCGTTCGGCGCATAGAAAAATCAGCAGGCCCTGATCAATGGCACCGACGGTGCTGCCTGCAACATCCACGCGCGCGTTTTTAACTCTTTGTAAGACGGCCAGCATAGTTAGGCGGCAGGCAATAACACTAATAACGACTTATCTTGCGGATAGTCGGTCGCATCTAACATTTCGCTCGCTCTCAAACCACTCAAGCCTGGCGCCAGACCCGTCTTGCCATTGAATACGGGCATATCCCGACCTTTATTGGCTGGCGCTAGGTCTGTCGCACGCAGGCGCATACGCAAATCCTCTTGAATCAGCGACGTCAAGGTCAAATGCTGCTGCGCTGCCAGTGATTTGGTCTCCGCCGGCAGGGTGTCGTGTAGGTTGAGCGTGGCTTTCATAAGTTGAATTATGCAGATTACCGTGCTTTAGAATCTAGCGTCACATCCAGATATTTACAACTTCATCTTGATAAAACTAACAACAACAAATTTGCAAGTACAACAACGGTGAGATTACAAAGAATCGAATTCCGCCAAAGTTTAGTTATTTTGAAGTAGTAAAAATATATGTGGAAAGGCAGCGTTATTGCAAAAATAATCGGAGTTAGGTAAACCGCTACCACTACGTACATTCCTGCAAATTCATTGACTCTATTTGGCCAAAGATAGATCTGCATTTGAATAAGTCCTGCAATCGCTGACAGGGTTAAACAAATAGTAAGCTGACCGATTAGAAAGCCTAAGAAAAATAGCGTTTTCACTAACTTAGTCTTGCCCATTCAACTTACCGTCACTCGCGCGAACTTGCGCTTGCCGACTTGCACGACATACACCCCAGCTTCCAGCTTCAAACCTTTGTCGCTGACCACTGCTGAGTCCACGCGCACACCACCGCCGTCTACCAAACGGCCTGCTTCTGAGGACGATGGTGCCAAGCCTGCTTGTTTGAGCAGCTGGGTGATGCCTAGCGGTGCGCCGGTTAAAGTCAACTCGTCGATCTCATCAGGCACGCCACCTTTGCTGCGGTTGATAAAGTCTTGCTCCGCCGCGTCCGCCGCTGCGGCATTGTGAAAGCGGGCGGTGATTTCTTTGGCCAGCATGACTTTGGCGTCTTTGGGGTTGCGGCCTGCGGCGACTTCGGCTTTGAGAGCCTCGATCTCGGCCAAGCTTTTGAACGACAGCAAGGTGTACCAGCGCCACATCAGCACGTCGCTGATGCTCAGCACCTTGGCAAACATGGTGTTAGCGTCTTCGGTAATGCCGATGTAGTTGTTCTTGCTTTTGGACATTTTGTCCACGCCGTCCAAGCCCTCTAGCAGTGGCATAGTAAGTATGCACTGCGGTTCTTGGCCATACTCAGCCTGCAAGTGGCGGCCTACCAGCAGGTTAAATTTTTGGTCGGTGCCGCCCAGTTCTAGGTCGCTTTTGAGGGCGACTGAGTCGTAGCCTTGCATCAGCGGGTATAAAAACTCGTGCACGCTGATGGACTGACCCGTGGTGTAGCGCTTATGAAAGTCTTCGCGCTCCATCATGCGGGCCACATTGTATTTGGCCGCCAGCTGGATCATGCCGCGCGAACCCAGCGCGTCGCCCCACTCACTGTTGTAGCGCATCTCGGTTTTGGCGGGGTCCAGCACCTTGTAAGCCTGGTCGCGGTAAGTCACTGCGTTCAGCTCAATTTGCTCTTTGGTCAGTGGCGGGCGCGTGGTGTTGCGTCCGCTGGGGTCGCCAATTAAGGTGGTGAAATCACCAATTAAGAATATGACAGTGTGGCCCAGATCTTGTAACTGGCGCATTTTATTGAGTACTACGGTGTGGCCAATGTGAATATCGGGCGCTGTGGGGTCAAGGCCTAGCTTGATTCGAAGCGGAATGCCCGACGTTTCGCTCTTTTGCAGCTTTTTAACCCAATCTTCCTGTGGGATAAGCTCTTCTACGCCCCGTAAGGTAATGGCCAAAGCTTCGCGCACAGCGTCAGACATTGGTACTACAGGTGAGGATTTGGGTGTAACAGCTTGATTCATAAGGGTTTTTGCAGATACGACCCTGACAGATATGGGTATACTGCGTAGCCTGCTCTATTGATGAAGAGCCTTGATTTTACGTGGGCGTGCTGCTAATCGCGTCTTTTTACAAATTAGTCGTTGGAATATCCCGTTTTGTCTTTGACCTCGTTAGTTTTGAAAGCACAGCACAGCGCGCAGCTGCTGGCGATTGCATTGCAAAACCACCCCCGTCGTGTGATGGCTGGCGTGGCTGTAGTTTTGTTGGGTACGGGTGCTACTGCGTTTGCAGTGGCTAACTTAGCGCCCGATGTGTCTGATGTGCCAGTGCGCCAAGTACTTGAAGAGGTACAGCCATTTCAAGCTCTTTCTGTGGACAACATTGCAGGGCTTAGCAATGCCCAGCCTTTGGTTTTGTACCGCACAGATACCACCCGTTCCAATGACACCGCTGAAACTCTGCTGCGTCGCCTTGGTGTGGTTGATGCTACAGCCGCCGCATTTATTAAAACTGATGTTGCCACCCGCACGGCACTGCTCAGCCGCCCTGGCCGTTTAGTGACTGTGCATGCCGATGGCCGTAACCGTTTAGTGAAGCTGACCACACGTTGGTCGCAAGATGACGCACCTACTTTCACGCGTTTGACGGTAGAAAAATCTTTAGATGCTGCCGCTTTTAGCGTGCGCACAGAGACCGCGCCTTTGGTGGCCAGCTCGCGCTTGGCAGGCGGCGTGATTCGCTCGTCACTGTTTGCCGCGACGGATGATGCAAAAATTCCCGACGCCGTGGCTACGCAGATTGCTGAGCTGTTTGCAGGCGACATTGACTTTCACCGTGCCTTGCGCAAGGGCGACCGTTTTAATGTGGTGTATGAAACCTTGATGGCCGACAACGAGCCACTGCGCTCAGGCCGTGTGGTCAGCGCTGAGTTTGTTAACAACGGCAAAACTTACCAAGCGCTGTGGTTTCAAGAGCTGGGCAGCAAAGGCCAGTACTACACACTAGAAGGTAACAGCCTGCGCAAAGCGTTTTTGGCATCACCACTTGAATTTTCTCGAGTGACCAGCGGTTTTGGCGGTCGCATTCACCCCATTGCCCGCGAGTGGCGGCAACACAAAGGCGTGGATTACGCAGCGCCTACTGGCACACCAGTGCGCACTGTGGGCGATGGCGTGGTGGAGTTTGCAGGCACCCAGCGCGGCTATGGCAACGTGATTGAAGTCAAGCACCGCGACGGTAAAAGCACATTGTTTGCCCACCTAAGCAAAATTGGCGTAACAAAGGGCCAAAAAGTTGAACAGGGTGATGTGGTGGGCGCTGTGGGCTCTACCGGTTTTAGTACCGGTCCGCATTTACATTTTGAGTTTCGCATCAACGGCGAGCACCATGACCCATTGACCATTGCGCAAGAGAACAATACCGTGCCGCTGAGCGCAGCTTCGCGTCCCGTGTTTAACCGCTTGGCCGCTGATGTCCGTTTAAAGCTAGCTGCGGCAGGCAGCATGGCGGTAGCGTCTGCGCAATAAGCCAGCTACCCTCATCTTGTCAACGGCGCGTTACCCACGCGCCGTTTTGCTTTTCTACTTCCTTTCATCTTGCCTAGCGCGATGGCAAGACGTGTACCATTACGTATATGTCTGATTTTTACATTGGTTTAATGTCGGGTACGTCGATGGATGGCGTAGACGGTGCTTTGGTTGACTTTTCACAGTCAAAACCTGCTGTAGTCCAAGTATTCACTACTCAGTTAGCTATTGAATTAAGAGCAGAGCTAATGGCGCTGAACACTGCAGGTCACAACGAACTGCACCGCGCTGCGCTGGCAGGCAATGCGCTGGCGCGTACCTATGCGCAGGTGGTGCATGGCCTACTTAAGTGCAGTGGCGTGCTAGCAGCGCAGGTGCGCGCTATCGGCGCGCACGGCCAAACCTTGCGCCACCAACCCGGCCTGCATGACAGCACAGGCTACACACTACAGCTTAACCAACCCGCACTGATTGCTGAACTCACGGGCATTGACGTGGTGGCAGATTTTCGCAGTCGCGATGTCGCTGCTGGTGGCCAGGGCGCGCCGCTGGCACCGTTTTTTCATCGGGCTTGGTTTGCTGATGCTACGGCCAGTGCGTCTGGTGCAAATGTTGCATCTACAAGCAAAACCATCGGCGTGCTCAACATCGGCGGCATTAGCAACTTAACTATTTTGCAGCCTGATGGCACCACGCTGGGTTTTGACTGTGGCCCTGGCAATGCGCTGCTAGACATGTGGTGCCAGCAGCATACTGGCGCAGCCTATGACGATGGTGGTGCTTGGGGCGCTGGCGGCCAGGTCAACACGCCACTGCTGCAAGCCCTGTTGGCCGAGCCTTACTTTGCATTACCGCCGCCCAAAAGCACAGGGCGTGATTTGTTTAACCGCGCTTGGCTAGACCGGCATTTAGCCCAGGCAGATGTTGATACGCCGCAAAATATCCAAAAAACTTTAATGGAATTGACCGCTAGTGCCATTAAAGACTGCTCGACAAGCTATGAAATAAATAGCGCATCGAAGCTGGACGAGTTGATAGTGTGCGGTGGCGGCGCACTCAACACGGCGTTAATGCAGCGCCTGGCCCAGCTGCTGCCCCACTGCCGAGTCCTCAGCAGCGCAGCGCGCGGCCTGCCGCCGCAAGACGTGGAAGCCACAGCATTTGCGTGGCTAGCGCGGCAAACGGTGCTACGCCAAGCGCTACCGCTAACCAGTGTGACTGGGGCGCGTGGGGCGCGGGTGCTGGGGTGCATTTACCCGGCTTAATGTCGCTTTTGATCTTGGCTTGATGGGCTGCGAGGATTGCGCGCATCGACCTGCAGCTCTGTTGTCGATATCGACCAGTGGTGCGCCCACCACTTTTACAAGAGCGGGTCGATGGTGTACTCAGCGTAGCGGCATAAAGGGGGAGAAGGCCGCCCTAGGCGGCGACGGATGACAGCCGCGCAGCTGAGTACACCGTCGGCCTGCTCCCGCGAAGTCGACATCACACCCCACGCGCTCGGTCTGCGTGAAACTGTTTGACGTATGCACCAAAGTTACCAGCGTCTAAAGCCTCGCGCACCTCGCGCATCAGGTTTAAAAAGTAGTGCAAGTTATGAATGCTGGCTAACATGGGGCCTAGCATTTCGCCGCAACGGTCAAGGTGGTGAAAGTACGCGCGGCTAAAGCCACCCGTGGTGTTGCCATGGGCATCGGTATACCCAGCGCAGGCGTAGCAGGTGCAGGTGCTGTCTGCCGGGCCCATATCGCTTTTGTGCCGTGCGTTGCGCACTTTTAAATCGCCAAAGCGGGTAAACAAATGGCCGTTGCGCGCGTTGCGCGTGGGCATAACGCAGTCAAACATGTCGATGCCGCTTTGCACGCCTGCAATCAAATCCTCTGGTGTGCCTACGCCCATTAAATAGTGCGGTTTGTTAGCAGGCAGCTTGGGGCCGATGTGCTGCAGCACGCGCATCATGTCGTCTTTAGGCTCGCCGACGCTCAGGCCACCCACGGCAATGCCGGGGAAGTTAAACGCCTCTAGCCCGGCTAACGACTCATCGCGCAAGCTTTCAAACATGCCGCCCTGCACAATGCCAAACAGCGCGTTGGGGTTAGCCAGCCGTGCAAACTCGTCTTGGCAGCGCTTGGCCCAGCGCATGCTCAGCTCCATCGACACGCGGGCCTCGCGCTCGGTGGTAATCACGCCTTTGGTGTCGTAGGGGGTGCATTCGTCAAACTGCATGACGATGTCGCTATTCAACACGGTTTGAATTTGCATTGAAATTTCGGGCGTTAAAAATAACTTGTCGCCGTTCACGGGCGAGGCAAAGCGCACGCCCTCTTCGCTGATCTTGCGCATCTCGCCCAGCGACCACACTTGAAACCCGCCACTGTCGGTCAAGATAGGTTTATGCCAGTTTTCAAACTGGTGCAGCCCGCCAAACTTTTGCATCACGTCTTGCCCAGGCCGCATCCACAAATGGAAAGTGTTGCCCAAAATAATCTGCGCCCCCATGTCGTGCAGGCTTCGCGGCATCACGCCTTTGACGGTGCCATAGGTGCCCACCGGCATGAAGATGGGTGTCTCCACCACGCCGTGGTTCAGCGTAAGGCGGCCTCGGCGTGCATGGCTGTCGGGGTCAGTTTTTAAGAGGTCAAATGTCAGCATTATTTTTTCGGAAAGTATTTCACACCGGGTAAAGCTTCAAAATGGGCGTCTTGTGTCCATAGTTCAGCGCCGTGCAGTTGGGCCGATGCGTAGATGAGGCTATCTGCCATAGGTAAACCTAGGGAGGCTGCCTCTAGGGCCAGATTGCGATGGATATCAATAACTTTGCCGTGCTCCATCCAAGCTACTGCTTGTATAGCGGTTTCTTTACCACTCAGACGCAGCAATTTTTTGAACACCTCGTAGATGGTGATAACCGGAACAATCAACTGCTCAGGCTGTTGGGTTACCGCAATGTAGTGGTGTGCCATGACCCCGTTTGAAAACACCTCTAACCAACAAGAGGTGTCCAGCACTACAGGCAGCGCAAGCGTTTTAGCGCGCGCCATTAAAAGCGATCTGGATCATCGACGATGTCGGTGTTGATACCTTTTAGCTTGGCTTGCAGTTCTGCCAAAGTAGGCACAGGCACCAGTTGAATCACGCCGCCAAGCTTAAAAATGGCCAGCTTAGCGCCCGACTGCAGCTTCATGTCGTTACGCACTTCTTTGGGGATCACAATTTGGAATTTTGGTGAAACGGTGACAGTATTCATATCGATGTCTTTTTCGTAGGATTATATTATATCGATATTGATTTATGCAACAACATGCTGTCGCCATAGCTAAAAAACCGGTATTGCTGCGCAATCGCATGTTGGTACAGCGCCATGATGTGGTCATAGCCCGCAAAGGCGCTGACCAGCATCATCAACGTGCTTTTAGGCAAATGAAAATTGGTAATCAAAGTGTCAACCACCTTGAACTGAAACCCTGGGGTGATGAAGATATTGGTGTCGCCACGGGTTTCGCCCGTCTTGGCCCAGGTCTCTAGTGTGCGCACGGTGGTGGTGCCCACGGCGACTACTTTGCCGCCGCGTGCTTGGCAGTCTTTGATGGCTTGCAGCGTGGCTGCGGGGATGCTGTAGCGCTCAAAATGCATCACATGGTCGGCCAGGTTGTCAGCTTTAACAGGCTGAAACGTGCCTGCGCCTACGTGCAGCGTGACGCTGGCGCGCTGCACACCTTGGGCTTCTAGCTGCGCCAGCAGTGCTTCGTCAAAATGCAGCGCGGCGGTGGGTGCAGCCACTGCGCCGGGGTGCTTGGCAAACACGGTTTGATAACGCGCTGCGTCGTCTGCTTCGTCGGCTTGATCTTGGGGGGTTAAGGGGGTTAAGGGGCCGTTTTGGTGGCGCTCACTCTGCTGGCGTTTGATATACGGCGGCAGCGGTAAGTGGCCGTGCTGCTCCATCAGCTTGTACGGGTCGTCTGATAATTCAAAGCGAAACAGCGGGCCATCGTCATGCGGCCAACGACCAATCATGGTGGCAGTAAAACCACCCACCATGTGCAGCACGCCGCCCATTGGGGGCTTTTTGCTGACTTTCATGTGGGCGACGACTTCGCGGCTTTGCATACTGCCGGGCTGCTCATTGGTCAGCACACGCTCAATCAACAGCTCTAATTTACCGCCGGTAGATTTCTCACCAAACAAGCGGGCCTTGACTACTTGGGTATCGTTAAACACCAGCAGGTCGCCAGCGTTTAGCAGTGTTGGCAGGTCACGGAAAATGCGGTTAACGGGCTGTGCGTGGCAGCCGTCTAATAACCGCGATGCTGTGCGTTGGGTAGCAGGGTGCTGGGCTATCAGCTGCGGGGGTAGGGCGAAGTCAAAATCACTGGTGGTCCAGTGGCGTTGTGGCGCTAGGCTGGGGATGGTTGCAGGGGTCATAGTGCTTGAGGATGGGACGCATCCGTGCCAAGAGTTAAGGTGGTTTGATTTTAACTGGCGGCAAGATTGATGTACAAGTTGGCTTGCGGGTCTACGTTTCGGTGGCAAGGCGTATGCGAATCGCCCTCTCAACTGGAGTACCAGAAATCGGTCGATCCGCATACGCCTTACCACCTGCACAGACTGTGGTGCGCTGCCGGTAGTTTCTTGCACAGACATGCCCTAAGAACCAGTTGCGCACCACCATCATCGCGGCAGGCTTGGGGCTGTTTGGCCCGACCGATTTTTGGTACTCCGGTATGAGGGCGGGCCAAACAG
>JAYTPK010000077.1:0-24916 GCA_043747295.1 Polaromonas sp.
GCGCAGCTTGGCTTTCGGCTAGCTGCGGCGCTGGCTAAGCTGGGGTATACGGTGAAGCGGTCTGGCGGTAAAAACTGCTGTTTAAGGCAGGTTTATCAACAAAATAGCCTTGTAGTCCAAGTATTTACTGCTTAAGCAGCTATTAAATTTATAGTGCCTTGTTGGGTGCAAGGTGTGCTTTAGTTGCAGACTATCCGGTCTACCGAAGGCTTTAAGCTATCTCTAAAGACACTTTGCAACCAGCCCGGGTGGCCAGCTCGATCAGCATGTCCAGGCTAAATTTGTCCCACTTGCCGCGCACCAGGTCTGACACGCGGGACTGGGCGATGCGTAGCTCTTTGGCGGCTTGGGCCTGCGTCCAGCCGCGCTTGGCGATCAGCAGCTCTAGGTCGCACATGAGCTGTGAACGCATACCCAATACGACGGCCTCTTCGGCTGAAAATCCGAGGTCGGCAAATACGTTGCCTGAACCGGTGGTGATTTTTTCTTTCATGCTTCACTCTCCATTTGCTTGTAGCGGCGAATCGCCAAGTCAATATCGGGTTTGGCCGTTCTGGGGCTCTTCTTTTGGAAGGCATGCAGCACATACACTGCATCGCCATGCCGCGCTACATACAGCACACGCCATTCACCGAGCACGTGCACACGAATCTCGTAGGCACCCTTGCCGACATTGAGCATGGGCTTAAAGTCGGTAGGCTCAGTCCGCGCTGCACTCGGTCTAGCTCGCGGCCGCATTCACGGCGCGCATCTCGCGGGAAATTTATAAGGTCTTCTAAGCTGCTGCCTATAAATTTCAATATCTTTATATGGATTGATTATATAAGTCTATTGATAATGTCATCATTACTTACCATGACAGTTGAATGTTGCCTGTAAATTGGACGGGGTACAGCCGAGGAACTTGTGAACTAGGCAGCAGGGTGGTCATGTGGCTGCGGTGAAGCGGTCTGGCGGTTAAAAGCTGCTTTGAAAGGCAGTTTTACCAACGAAATAGCCTTGTAGTCCAGGTATTTACTGCTCAAGCAGCTATTAAATTTGTAGTATGTTGAGCCGCGTTACAGCTCCGTCAAAATCTTCAACGCTTCTTCTACGCGCTTCATGTGCGCTCGCGTGAGCTCGGCGATGGGTTTGCTGCCCATAAAACGCTGGTTGGATATGGCGCGTATTTGGTCAATGAGTGCGTCGGTTTCTTCTTTCAATTTGCCCAGCTTGCCCAGAGCTATGCGCAGTGGATAACCGTCGCCGTGGGCGTCACGGTAGACCTGTGTGGTGCAGGGAACGATGATGGTGGTGGGGTGGCCTGCGTCATTCAAGATGTTGGTTTGAATGACCAGTGCGGGGCGGCCGCGTTTGCCAGGCTCTTCTTTGTGGGTTTGGGGTTCAAAGTCAACCTCCCATAGCTGGCCGCGCTGTACTTTATTCAAGGCCGTCTCCTGTGGCGGTGTCCATGGCTTGGTTTTCAGCTAAGCTTTGCGCTGCCAGTGCCTCGGATAAAAAAACCATGCGCTCTTTGAGCACACGCTCATTTTTCTCGCGCACGGCTTCACGCAGATATTCAGAGCTGGGCATGTTAAAAAAGCTGGCTAGCCTTTTGGTTTGCTCCGCAAAATCCTGCGAAGCGCGAAAGGAAAGGGTATTCGCGGTCATCGTTCGTACCTCCTTAGTGTAATACGTTATTGTATTACAATTTTGTATGTCAATGTGAAATGACATGTTATTCGTTGATGTGGTGTTGAGTTCAATCAAAAACACCCGCTGACTTTAGCAAGTAGAACGGGTGCTTGGAATAAGGGTTGAGAGATATAGCGCAAGGCGAATCACCACACAGCATGAAGCCGACCTTTGTCTCTCAACAGCCTTGATCCCAGCGTCTACCCCACCGAAACTGGCCGCATCTGCCCCGATGGCAGCCAGCCGGTGGCGCAGTGCCAGTGCGCGGTTTGGCGCTGGATTCTGCAGCGCTGGCTAAGCTGGGGTATGCGGTGAAGCGGCCTGGCGGTTAAAAACTGCTTTTTAGGCAGTTTTACCCACAAAATACCCTTGTAGTCCAAGTATTCATTACTTATTTAGCTATTAAATTAATAGTGATTGATATAGCTTTTAGTGGCTGACTAGGTCTGTTAGCAGCGCCGTGATGCGTTGACAGGCTGGTGAAGTAGGGGTAATTGTGTTGAGGGCGATGTCCGCTAAACTTGAAAAAATTAAAAATATGCAGGCTATCTCTGCAAAACTAATTCACTAATTAAGGTTTTCATGACAAGTAACACAACTGCTTCGCAACCAGCCGCAGACACGGCGCTGGATCGTGCCCAGCGTGATGTTGAGCCTTTTCCTGATCATCACAACGATTTGGCGGCTACGCTGAAGTTTGCCTGGCAGATGGTGGGGCGGGGTGTGCAGGACAGGCGCTGTGCTTTTCATACGCCGGTATTGGCCACGCAGTCGACGGGCGGCCCGCAGGCCAGGGTGCTGGTGCTGCGGGCGGCTGATGCGCAGGCGCGCACGCTGGCTTTTCATACCGACACGCGGTCTGCCAAATTGCCAGAGCTGGCAGCCGACCGTAGAGCTGCGCTGACTTTTTATGATGCAGCGCGCAAGGCGCAAGTGCGCATGAACGGCATGGTCAGCGTGCATGCAGGCGATGAGTTGAGCCATCAGCGCTGGGCAGCAGCGCGGCCTAGCTCGCTGCGCTGCTTTTTGGGTGCTCAGCCAGGCGGCGTTAGCGCAGAGCCTACCAGTGGTTTGCCTGCGCATGTGGAAGGTCGTGAGCCTGACCCACAAGAGCTGCACACAGCAGAACCGCATTTTGCAGTGCTGCAGCTTACCGTGCAACGACTGGAATGGCTGCATTTGCACACGGGTGGCCAGCGGCGCGCACTGTTTACTTGGGCTGACCAGTCTGCGGGCAGCCACTGCACCATGCAATGGCTTAATCCTTAAGACGGCGTAGGCTTAGATTATTAAGCTTCAAACTTCACGGCAACCCACTGACTATGGGCTGGTGCTTAGACAAGCACTGCTAAAACGTGTTTTCAAGTGAAATTACCAACATAACAGCCTTGTAGTCCAAGTATTTATTGCTTAAGTAGCTATTGAATACGTAGCGATCTTGTTTTTAAGTGATGTTGCTAAATTAACACTTATATTGGCAATAGTATTTATTTTGCAACATAATCTAGGTGTGAACTCAAATCCCAATCATCACGAAGCCGTTCTAAATCTAGCGCACCAGCAGGCACTGCTGCGCACGCAAGATGTTGCCGCGCTGGGGCTACCCACAGTGGTGTTGACCCGGCTGGTGGCCGCGGGGCGGCTACAGCGGGTGGCGCGGGGGGTGTATGCGCTGCCGGGGCAGGCGGTGGGTGAGCATCGGTCGCTGGCTGAGGTGGCGCTGCGTGTGCCACGTGGCGTGGTGTGCCTGCTAAGCGCGCTGCGGGTGCACGGCATAGGCACGCAGGCCCCGTTTGAAGTGTGGCTGGCACTGCCCCAAAGCATGTCTGCTCCACGGCTTACGCAGCCTGCGCTACGGCTGGTGCGCATGTCGGGCGACGCGTTTAGCCAAGGGGTGGTGCAAGTGGCGGTAGATGGCGTGCAGGTAGCGGTGTTTAACTCTGCCAAGACGATTGCCGACTGTTTTAAATACCGCAACAAAATTGGCCTAGACGTAGCGCTAGAGGCGCTGCATGATGGCTGGCAGCAGCGTAAGGTGACTATGGACGATCTGTTTACTTACGCAGCCGTTAACCGGGTGTCCAATGTGATGCGGCCTTATTTAGAAAGCCTGGTGGCATGAAGTCGCAAAGCCATCGCAACCTGGCGGCCTCGGTGCGCGCCCGCTTAAAGCTGCGCGCTGATGAAGCGGGGCAGGATTTCAATTTGACGCTGACGCGCTACGGTCTAGAGCGCTTGCTTTATCGGCTGTCGGTGTCTGAGCATGCGAATAGCTTTTTGCTCAAAGGCGCGCTACTGTTTGCCCTGTGGTACCACACCCCGCACCGGCCCACGCGGGATATGGATTTGCTCGGCTTTGGTGCAGACGATGTGGCGTCAGTGGTGACGGTATTTCAGGGTATTGCGCAGACAGCAGTGGATGACGGCGTGGAGTTTGATGCGCAGTCAGTCAAAGGCGTTGCAATTCGCAAAGACGCAGGTTATGGCGGCGTGCGCATAGACATGCGCGCCACGCTAGACGGTGCCCGCATCGCGCTGCAAATTGATGTGGGCTTTGGCGATGCCGTGACGCCCGGCCCGCAAAGCGTCAGCTACCCAGTGCTGTTACCTGAGTTTGCCGCACCGCAGCTGCGTGCCTACCCTAAAGCCACGGTAGTAGCCGAAAAACTGCACGCTATTTGTGTGCTGGGGATGGCTAATACGCGTATGAAAGACTACTTCGACCTGTGGGTGCTGCTGCAGGATGCGCAGATAGAGGCTGCTGAGTTAAAACGAGCATTGAACGCAACATTTGCGCGCCGAGGCGCTGCACTGCCAAGCAGTACCCCGGCAGGCTTGAGCGATGCGTTTAGTGCAGACGCAGCCAAACAAACGCAGTGGAGGGCGTTTTTAAAGAAGAATCGGCTGACTGATACGCTGTTGGCAGATGTGGTCATATCCTTGCGTGCAAAGTTTGAAGCAATCGTTAATCATCGTTCTGCTTAAACGAGCGCATCTTTAACCCACTGCAGCGTTTTGATACAAGTAGCCAGCACTGGTAAAACTGTGGCTTGGTGATAAATGCGTCTTAGATTTACAAATCGTAGTCTTCACTAATAATGAAGCGACCTGAGCCAATGAATACCTGCAACATGAAGGGCAATTTTGCCGCACAATAATATTGATTAAATTTAATACCCTGTTATGACTGAGCAAACGGCTTCTATGGTGACTTCGAACTTCGGTGCGCGCACCACGGCGCTAGAGGTGGTCAAGGGTGTGTCTTTAGCGGGGCGCAATGCCGTGGTCACGGGTGGTGCGTCTGGTTTGGGGTTTGAAACGTCGCGTGCGCTGGTGAGCGCAGGTGCGGCGGTTACGCTGGCGGTGCGCAACCTGCAGCAGGGCGATGCAGCTGTGCTGGCGCTGCGTGCGCAGTACCCGGGGGTGCAGGTGGCAGTTAGCTTGCTGGACTTAAGCGATATGGCCACTGTGCGCGCATTCGCGCAGCGCTGGGCGGCCAGCGGGCTGGCGCTGGATATTTTGATCAACAACGCTGCCATCATGGCCTGCCCATTCACGCGCAACGCCCGGGGCTGGGAGGCGCAGTTTGCCACTAACCACATGGGGCATTTTGCGTTGACCACGGCGTTGCTGCCTGCACTGCTGAAAGCGGCTACTGCTACCGCTGATGCACGCGTAGTGTGCTTAAGCTCATCAGGCCATAAGATAGCCGGTGTGGATTTTGACGATATTCACTACGAGCGCCGTGAGTACAACAAGTGGAACGCTTATGGCCAAGCCAAGAGCGCTAACGCACTGATGGCGCTAGGGCTGCACCAGCGCTATGCGGCGCAGGGCATTACCGCTAACGCAGTGCATCCGGGCGGCATTATGACGGGGTTGCAAAAGTTTTTACCCATAGAAGAAATGCGCGCCATGGGCTGGTTAAAAGCCGACGACACGCCGCTGGATATTTTTAAAACCACAGAGCAGGGGGCGTCAACCAGCGTGTGGGCAGCTACGGCTGCACAGCTGAAAGGCCGCGGCGGGCTGTACCTAGAAGACTGCCAGCAAGGCCTGCCCACTATCCCAGGCAATCGCGTATCAGGCTTTGCGCCGCACATAGCCGACGCGGCAGCAGCGCAGCGACTGTGGGACGTGTCTGAGACCATGCTGAACAGCGTATAAAATTTTGCTGTTGAAATATTGAATTTATTGCCTAGCATGCAACCTGCAGATTTACAAAAACTTGTCACGCTAGAAATGCCCTACGGCAAATACCATGGCCGCTTAATTGCCGACCTGCCGGGCAACTACCTGCATTGGTTTGCACGGCAGGGTTTTCCTAAGGGTGAGCTGGGTAGGCTGCTAGCGCTGATGGCAGAGATTGACCACAACGGGCTGAGTGACCTGCTGGTACCGCTACGGGGCATGAAAAAGTAAGCTTTTAGCTCTGTAGTCCAAGTATCTATTGCTCAAGCAGCTATAATAAATATAGCAAATGTTGCCATCATTTATTTTACTCACACTGTGCAGCCTCAACATATTTTATTGATCAAATCCCACAGCATGGGTATCGGAGATTTGCTGCGCAGCTCGGCGGCGTGGGCTGCGTTAAAGGCTCAATGGCCGCAAGCGCAGTTGCATTTGTTGATGCTCAGTAAACATGCGGGTTACGCTTCGCAAGACTTTATCCGCTCGCACCACCTGCTGGCCAGTGCCAGTTTTATCACGGTAAAAAGTGGCCAGCCTGGTCAGCCACAGCGCAGTTTGCCTTATGCGCAGGTAGCGCAATCGGCACTGCAAGCCGTTGCGGGTACTCGGATTGGTATGGTGATTGACTGCGAACCCTATGGCATCAGAACCTCTAGGCTAGCCAGGCATATTGCTAAGCAGCATAACGCGGTGTCGGTAGGTATTGCGCAGTTTCCTTTGCGCAGCTGGTTCTACTCTTTGGCAGCGCCGTCTGTGCCGCGCTATATGGCGGCGCATCAGCTGGCCGCGCCGATGGACTACACCGAAAGAGATTTCGTGGCATTGGCTGCCTTGGGCATTCAGCGCGATGGCAGGCGTATTGAACTGCAACTGAATGCGCAGGGCAGGGCTTGGCAACACCAGCATGCGCACCAGTTTGCAGGCAGCGTAAAGCATGTGGCACTTAACATTGGCTGTGGCACGGCAGATGCATTACCCAAGCGCCCTGACATCGGCGCGTTAGTAAGTGCGATGGTGTGTTGGTACCAGCAAAGCCCGTTTGTGCTGCATTTGACAGGGGCTGATTTTGAAAGCGCGGTGAATGAAGAATTTATGGCGCAATTCAAACTAGCACTTGCAGCGCTGGGCCATGAGGCGGTGTGCACCAACTGGGCCGGTAAATGCACGTTAAATGAGCTGGCAGGTTTGATAGCCTCGACGCAGATCATGGTGTCCACTGACTCTGGCCCCTACCACATGGCCGTGGCGCTGGGGGTGCCGACAGTGTGTTGGTTTAAATTTGCCACACCAGCGTCGTACCATTTGCATGACGATGTTGCCGTGCTGGTAGAGCCTACTGCGCATGAGTTTGCCCAGGCGGCTTTGCGTTTAAGTTTGCGCCGCGCTTGACGTAAAACTTAGCCGCACAAAGTCTTTGTACGGGCCGTCTTGCGCCTCTAGCGCAGCATGGTTGCCTTGCTGCACAATGCGGCCGTCTTGCATCACCACAATCAGGTCTGCATCGCGGATAGTGGACAAACGGTGCGCAATGGCAATGGTGGTGCGGTTGGCAATGGCGGCGCGCAGGGCGGTTTGCACCAGCCGGTCGGTGTCAGGGTCTAGTGCCGAGGTGGCTTCGTCTAATATTAAAATCGGCGCGTCTTTGTACAAGGCACGTGCAATAGCCAGGCGCTGGCGCTCACCACCCGACAGCACATTAGCGTTGTGGCCCAGCGGGGTGTCGATGCCTTGGGGCAGAGATTTAACTAACTCGCCCAAGCACGCGGCTTCCAAGCACTGCAGCGCCCATGCCCGGTCTTCTGTCTGGCCCAGGCACACGTTGTGCAGCACCGTATCGCTCAGCATCACCACATGTTGGCCTACCAGTGCAAACTGCTGGCGCAGCGACTGTAAATCCCACTCACGCAAGTCCACACCATCTAGGCGCACGCTGCCTTGTGCAATGTCTACAAATCTGGGCAGCACATTGGCCAAAGTGGTTTTGCCAGAGCCCGACAAACCGACCAAGGCAACAAACTGCCCGCCGCGAATATTCAAATCGATACTGTGCAGCGCAGGTGCCTCAGCATTAGGGTAGGTAACTTGCAACTGGTCAAATTCAATATTACCGCAGCTGCGAGCGCTGGTGTGCGTGCCGCCTTTTTCGGGTGTGACGGTTTCTACCAAAGCAATAGCACGCTCTGCCGCCACGATGCCGCGCGTGATGGTGCTGGTGACTTCAGACAAATGCTTTATGGGTGCAATCAGCATCAGCATGGCGGTGATAAAGGCGACAAAACCGCCCGCAGACAAGGCATTGCCTTGGCTTTGAAACATGGCAATAGTGATCACTGCTGACAAGGCAATTGAGCCAAAAATATTGGTGATAGGTGCCACTGCCGAGCCTGCGATGGCTGACTTTATGGCCAAGCGCTGCAGCAACACATTGACTGTTTTAAACCTGGCGCTTTGCTGCGCCACTGCGCCTTGAATGCGGATTTCTTTATGGGCTAACACGCTTTCTTCTACCGTATAGGCCAAATCGTCCACAGCGGTTTGTGATGCTTTAGTGAGCTTATACACCCGCTTAGACAGCGCACGCATACACAGCGCCACTGCAGGAAATATCACCACCACGATCAAGGTGAGTTTCCAGTTCAGGTACAGCAAATAGGCAAACAGTGCAATGACTGATAAGCTGTCTTTCACCACGGTAGCGACTGATTGCAGCAATAGCACTGCGCCATTGGTAGCCTCATAGACGATGGTGTTGGCCAAGGCCGTGGCAGGTTGTTTGCGGTACAAATCAAGCTCTGCCACGCTAACTGCGTTGAACATTTTCTCGCGCAAATTGCGCAAGCTGGTTTGCACAATTTTAGCTAGTGCAATGTCAGACACATACGATGCCGTGGAGCGCAGCATAAACAAGCTGATGATGGCTACAGGCACCATCCAAAGCGGTATCTTTTTATTGTTAAACCCGTCATCTAGCAACGGCTTCATCAAAGCCGGAATAGTAGGCTCAAGCAACGAACCTATCACCACCGCCAACGCTAAAGCCGCCCAAGCAAAGCGGGGTAATAAAAAATACGCCAGCACCCGTTTGAATCGAACACGCAAGGAGTCACCAGCAAAGCGATCGTTAGGTAATGGGCTATCCATGATTAATTGATCCCTCTGGCTGATCTTGGCGGCGAATCAGAGCTAGGCAAATACCCAGTCCCACACAAAAGAAGTCGCCCATACCAATACCAAAAATCATAGAGTTAAACATACCTGAAATAATCAAAGCTGCCAAAACAGATTGCAGCGTGCGAGCATCATGCACCTCAAGCTGGCGCGATCGGCGATACAGGGCCACCAATACGGCGCAGAGCAGTATCAAGCCGACCATGCCGCCCTCGACTGCCCAAAGTAAAAATAGTTGGTGCGGGTCAACGACTGTCAGAGACCCGGGCAGAGCTTTCCCGCCTTGTAACCGACCATATTGCATATTCCAACTGCCGCTACCGTAGCCTAGGATAGGTTGCTCAACGATAGCTTGAAGGGAAGTTTGCCAATAGAACAAGCGTTGCCCAGATGATGTGGTGACATCTGCTTTTTTGTTAAAGATTTGAATTTCGTTTTGCACAACTTGCGCGCGATCACGAAAATTCTTAGAACCAACTAACGCTATTGCGAGCACTGCAAACGGCACGACTAGTGCAATCCATTTCCAGCGCCTGGGCAACTCGTAAACAATAGCCAAAGCAATTAACCCTAAAGCAACCACGTGCCCGCTACGACCTATCAAAAAGCCCAGAGTGTGCACCAAAGTAATTGCGGCAAAAGCGATGGCTAACCACTGCCCACGCGCTCTAAACACCCAATGCCGTTGATGCCACAGCATGGCGACTAACACGGCCTGAGAGATAGATTGCTCTAAGTAAGAGCCGAATACGGCGTAGGTTTCTAATGCTACTTTAGATGTAGCCCAAGGCACCTTCACTCCAGCAACTAGCAGCCAAGCACTGAAAACTACAAACATTTGTCCCAGCATAAAAACACGCAGAACCTGCCGAGCTTCTGCGTAGCTGTATATCAGCACGTATATCAAGGGGATAGTTAACAAACGAGCATGGCGCAGCCAAGCAGACCAAACCTTATCATTACCACTGTCCGCCCAAAGCGAAGACAAAGCCAAATACCCAACTGCCAGCAAAACTGTCAACAAACAGCTGCGATAAAGCAATTTGGCGGAATCCTCTTTGGGCCTAGTACCTAGAAGTAAGACCACCAGCGCAGCTACGACCAGTAGTAATCTACCCATGGCAGATATTGCGGTACCCAGGCTGGGCGTTATTGCCACCAGAAATAATGCCCCAAGCCTCATGTTGGTCAGCGTCTTTTCAAAAAATGGTTGTTGTAATAAGTTCATAGTCTTAGTTCGCCATGTTCAATGCACACCGTGGGTACACGGGGACATTGCAATGGTTGTGATTATCAACTACAGGGCCAAGCCAGTTCTCTGGTTCATGCTTCTGCTATGCTTTGTGGATATTATTGGAGACAAATTTGCTCAGCACAGTGATCATTACCAAAAATGAACAGGACAATATCAAGTCTTGTTTGCACAGTGTTCAATTTGCGCAAGAGCATATTGTGGTGGATTCGGGCAGCACTGATAGCACACGTGAGGCTGCGCAAGAGTTAGGTGCTAAGGTGCTGGTAAATGCCCAATGGCCTGGTTTTGGGCCTCAAAAAAACTTTGCTTTAGCCCAAGCATCTGAAGATTGGGTTTTGTCTATTGATGCTGATGAGCGTATTTCTCCTGAGTTGGCTTTAGAGATTCAAGCTGCCATCCAAGATGCGCAATCCAAAGGGTTGAATGTGGCATTTGCGCTACCTCGCTTAACGCAGTTTTGTGGAGTGTGGATCCGTCACTGTGGTTGGACGCCAGATTACGTTGTGCGTATATTTAGGCGTCAACAAGCTAAGTTTAGTGATGATTTAGTACACGAACGCGTCATCTTTACCAATCTAGATGTGCGAGTGGTGAAGCTTAAAAACACACTGTTGCACTATAGCTACCCAAGTCCATCACATTATTGGCGAAAATTAGAACTCTACAGCCGTGCTTGGGCCGAACAAAAACATTTGGAGGGTAAACGGGTAACGATAGCGCATGCAGGGCTGTCTGCCATCGTGGCTTTTTTTCGGTCTTATGTATTCCAACTGGGTTTTTTGGATGGCGCCATGGGCTTTGCAGTGTGTGTAATGCAAGCTCAAGCTGCATTTGGAAAGTACTTTGAACTGTATTGTTTAAACAGACAAAAATGAAATTTATGAAACTTGCCAATCTGTATTTCAACCGTTTATCAATTTTTGCATCGGTATTAATATTTTGTAGTGCGCAAGCCTTTGCCCAATTCAAGGTAGAAATCTCCGGCGTTGGCATTACCCAGCTGCCCGTGGCGATTACCAGCTTTAAAGGCGAAGACGGTGCGCCGCAAAAAATTGGCGCAATTGTGTTGGCTGATTTACTGCGTACTGGGCAGTTTAAGTCGATTGATACGGCTGGTTCGGCGTTAGATGAAGTCTCACGCCCTGACATGAGCCCCTGGAAGCAAAAGGGTGCCGATCATTTATTGGTCGGTAGCATCAGTAAACTGGCTGATGGCCGGTTTGATGTGCGTTACCGCTTGTGGGACACCGTGCGTGGACAAGACTTAGGCTCAGCAAGCTACGCTGTGGCACAAGGTGATTTGCGCTTAACAGCACACCGCATTGCTGATTTTGTGTATGAAAAACTCACCGGTGAAAAAGGCGTTTTCTCGACACGAATCACCTACATCACCAAGACGGGCACACGCTACAACCTGTGGGTGGCAGATTCGGATGGCGAGGGATCGCAAAACGCTTTGGCCAGCCCCGAGCCGTTGATCTCGGCATCTTGGTCGCCCAACGGGGCGCAGTTGGCTTATGTGTCGTTTGAGTCACGCAAGCCGGTGGTGTATGTGCAAGACGTTGCATCAGGCCGCAAGCGCGCGGTGGCTAATTTTCGGGGCTCTAACAGCGCGCCTGCTTGGTCGCCTGATAGCAAAACCTTGGCGTTGACCTTAACTAAAGACGGCTCCTCCCAAATTTATGGGATGGACAGCGGTGGGGGTGATCCGCGAAGATTGAGCCAATCCAACAGCATTGATACTGAACCTGTGTATTCACCCGACGGAAAATCTATTTATTTTGTGAGCGATCGTGGCGGTTCGCCGCAAATTTATCGCATGCCTGCTACAGGAGAAGGAGCAGGCCGTGCAGAGCGCATAAGCTTCACGGGCAGTTACAACATTTCTCCTGCCATTAGCCCAGATGGCCGCAGCTTGGCCTACATTTCTCGTGTTAGTGGTGCTTTTAAGTTGTATGTGACTGAGTTGGGGGGAACTGGCGTGGCCATTACTGACTCTGTAGCTGATGAGCGCCCCAGTTTCGCACCCAATAGCAAATTGATTATGTATGCGACAAAGCAAGGCGGACGCGAAGCGCTGATGACCACCACATTGGATGGCAAGATCAAGGCGCGGCTAGGGGCGCAGGGTGGAGATATTCGTGAGCCTCATTGGGGCCCGTTCCATAAATAATTTTCATTGAATTGGAGAAATTGATGACTGTAAAAAATATTGCGCCTGAGTTGAGTGCGCAGAACACTAAGCTAGCGCGCTCAAATGGCGCGTCAATCTTATCTGTCGTGCGCCACTGCTTAGCGATAGGTGCTATTGCCTTGGTAGCTGCCTGCAGCTCAGGTACCAAACTTAATAATGTGACCGTAGAAGACAAGCAAGGCTCACGTGTGACTACCACTGTCGCGCCACCTGCGGCAGGCGCAAGCGAGGCGCAAGTAGCCCAGCGCGATGTTACGCCGGGCACGTTGGATGGAGCACAGGGCAATACCGCAGGTCCAGCCAATGCTGCCAAAGTGATTTACTTTGACTACGACAGCTACGCGATCAAAGCAGAATTCCAATCAGCGCTAGACACGCATGCAAAATTTCTGAACGCCAATAAAACCCGCAAAATAGCCATTGAGGGCCACACCGATGACCGTGGTGGACGTGAATACAACCTCGCACTGGGTCAAAAACGGTCTGAATCGGTGCGCCGTGCCCTAGGTCTGCTGGGTGTTGCTGAAGGCCAAATTGAAGCGGTGAGCTTTGGCAAAGAAAAACCTGCCAAGCCAGGCTCGGATGAAGCCAGCTATGCGCTGAACCGCCGCGCTGAAATAGCCTATCGCTGAGTGCAAAACTACAAGACTCTCGATTGAAAAAGTGTGCAGTTATCAGGCTGCACTGCTAAACTTATTGTGTTTTCACTACCTAGATTTTTATATGCTGTCATTTAGCAAGCTACTTGCACCCTTTGTGGTGTGCGTTTTGGCCTTAAGTGCCCCGTTGTCCAGCTATGCTGGGCTTTTTGATGATGAAGAAGCGCGCAAAGCCATTCTTGATTTGCGCCAAAAGGTGGATGCCAATAAATTGGCTGCCGAGGGCACCATCCAAAAGCAAGCTGAGGAAATTAAAGGTCTTAACGAGGCCAATGCCACCCTGCGCAAGGGCATGCTTGACCTGCAGGGCCAGATCGAGGCGCTGCGCACAGACCAAGCCAAAATGCGCGGCCAAGAAGAACAACTGGCTAAGGACGTGGCAGAAATGCAGCGCCGCCAAAAAGACTTGGCCCAGGGCATAGACGACCGTATTCGTAAATTTGAACCACTCAAGGTGACATTAGACGGGCGCGAATTTACTGCCGATGCCAACGAAAAACGCGATTTTGATGCTGCGTTTGCTATTTTTCGCAAGCCTGATTTCCCGGCATCACAAGCCGCGTTCAGTGAGTTTCTGCGCCGCAACCCACAAAGCGGCTACGTACCGTCTGCCTTGTTTTGGCTAGGTAATTCACAGTACGCGAACCGCGACTACCAAGGCGCTATCAACAACTTTCGCGCCATGATTGCGCAAGCGCCTGACCATCCAAAATCTAGTGAAGCTGCATTGTCTATTGCTAACTGCCAAGTGGAGCTGAAAGACGCCCGGGGTGCACGCAAGACGCTGGATGATTTGGTCAAAGTCTACCCGCAGTCTGAAGCTGCAGTGGCCGCCAAAGACCGACTAGCCAAGATGAAATAAGCTGGTTTATCAGTCTCGTCGCCTTGCGAGGGCGGGTGGGCAGAAGGCGCTAGCGGCCAGCCCGGTAAAATCGGGCTTATGCAAGTCTCAGATATTTCCTCCCTCAGTGCCCAAGTTCTTTGGGCATCGTTTATTTTCTCTTTCATTTTTGGTGCTATCGCGCAACGTACGCATTTTTGTACGATGGGCGCCGTCAGCGACATTGTCAACATGGGCGACTGGATGCGCATGCGCCAATGGGCGCTGGCTGCAGGCGTGGCCATGCTGGGCTTTGGTGCTCTGGTGTGGCTAGGCAAAGTCGACCCTACTAAAACTTTATATGCCTCGGGCCGCGTAATGTGGCTGTCTGCCTTGGTCGGTGGTGCTATGTTTGGTTTTGGTATGGTGCTGGCGTCGGGCTGCGGTAGCAAAACCTTGGTGCGCATTGGCGGTGGTAGTTTGAAGTCTACCGTGGTGTTTATCGTGATGGGCATAGCTGCCTTTGCTACGCTCAAAGGCATTACGGCGGTGGTGCGGGTGTCCAGTGTTGATGCGGTAGCTTTTGCTAGTGTGGCACCGTCTAGTGTGGCCAGCGTATCAGGCGCTGTGCTGGGTGTATCTGCCCAATTCGCCCAACTCATTGCTGCGCTGGTGGTGGGTGGTGGTTTGCTGCTGTGGGTAGCACTGCGGCGCGATTTTTGGACGCTGGAGAACGTATTGGCAGGTTTTGGCATAGGCGCAGTAATCACCCTGATGTGGTGGGCCAGTGCGGTGCTAGGTTATGTGCCCGAGCATCCAGATACTTTGCAAGAAGCATTTTTAACCACCAACTCAGGCCGCGCTGAGGCACTTAGCTTTGTGGCACCCACGGCTTATGTTCTAGATTGGTTGATGTTCTTCAGCGACAAAACTAAAGTCATTACGTTGGGCATTGCTTCGGTATTTGGCGTGGTGCTGGGCTCTGCTGTCATGGCCTTGGTCACCCGTAGCTTTCGCTGGGAAGGTTTTGGCGGCACCGAAGATGTGGCCAACCATTTGGGTGGCGCTGTGCTGATGGGGGTGGGCGGGGTTACCTCCATAGGCTGCACTGTGGGCCAGGGTCTGAGTGGCATATCTACACTGTCAATCACCAGTTTTATAGCAGTAGCGGCCATTATGGCGGGGGCCGTGGCCGCGCTGCGCTACCAAATGTGGCGACTTGAGCGCATGGCATGACAGCAGATGGCATCACAGCCGATGGCATGGCAGCTGACAGCGCGCGACGCTTTGGTGGGCTAGAGCGCTTGTATGGCGTGGCAGGCGCGCAGGCCATACGCAAGGCGCATGTGGCAGTCATAGGTATTGGCGGCGTGGGCTCGTGGGCGGTAGAGGCGCTGGCCAGATCAGGCGTAGGGCAGATCACTTTGATTGATTTTGACCAAGTAGCCGAATCTAATATCAACCGCCAGATACACGCTGTGACCGACACCGTAGGCATGGCCAAAGTAGACGCCATGCGCCAACGCATTGCGCAAATCAACCCGTACTGCCAGGTTAACTGCATTGAAGAATTTGCCACGCCTGAGAATTGGCCAGCCATGGCCGCAGCGGACGCTTTTACGGCCGTGATAGACGCCTGTGACCAAGTTAAAACCAAGATCGCATTAGCGGCTTGGGCACGCAAGGCGGGTAAGGTTGCCTTGTTTATCACCGTGGGTGCAGCAGGCGGCAAGCGGCGCGCCGACAAGGTGGATATTGCAGATTTATCAGAAGTCACCCACGACCCCTTGCTGGCCAAGCTGCGCTACACCCTACGCCGCCAACACGGCGCGCCGCGTGAAAAGCGCATGGGCACCGTCTGCGTGTTCAGCCGCGAGAGCGTGGCCGTGCCTGACGCATCGCCCACCTTAGAAGGTGGCGCAAAAGTTGACGCAGAAGGTGACGCACAGATCGACACACAAACCGACGGCAGCCTCAACTGCAGCGGCTACGGCTCGGTCGTCAGCGTGACAGCCAGCTTTGGCATGTGCGCTGCAGGCTGGGTGCTAGACGCCATAGCACTTCAGGCACAGCCACAGCAGCAACCGCGACATCTGCAAAAATAGTTGCCGCAATCTAATGCTTAGTGACAAGAGGGCTGTTTTCAGGCTATAATTTGAGGCTTCACGCTAAGTGAGACGTGGGACCTTAGCTCAGCTGGTAGAGCAGCGGACTTTTAATCCGTTTGTCGTGGGTTCGACCCCCGCAGGTCCCACCAGAATATATAAAGCCCGCTGTGCAAACAGCGGGCTTTTTTCATGCTTTGGCGTCCACCGATTACCGTGCTTCGCAGCGCGGTAAGCCGCTTTAACTGCGCGAATTAACTTTTTGGTAGCGCTTAGCTGCTGCGCATCATCTTGTACAAGGTAGCGAACCAGTATGTTGGTGTCTAGCGCAGCCATTAGCGCCAAGCATTCATGTCTTCAACGCTCAGCCATCAATACTCGCGCTCCAGCGGTCACCCCAACCACTATTATTCTTGGCTTCATCCAAGTCCCGCCGTTGCCTTTTGGTAGGCCTGCCTTGCTGGATGGCCAAGGCGGGCTCAGGTTGCAGGCGGCGCTGCTCTTTGGCGGCTTGGTGGGCGGCTAAGCTTTCGGGGGTTTCTTGGTACAGGGTCTGGGCCTGCGGGGCGGGGCCGCGTTGCTCGCTGATTTGCAGCACCAGCACGGTACAGGTGAGGCCATCGCGGTGCAGGGCTACGGTGTCACCTGCGCGCACGTCGCGGGCGGCTTTGACCAGCTGGCCGTTGATTTTGACGCGGCCTTTGCCAATGTCGTCTGTGGCTAGGCTGCGGGTTTTATAAAAGCGTGCGGCCCACAAAAACTTGTCTATGCGGGTGCTGGCGATGATCTTTAAGTCCATGGTGTCATGCTACACGTTTTAAAGCGCCCGGGCAGCCCAAGGGTGCATCACGCGCCGTATAGAATCAAGCCATGTCTTACTTGGTGCTCGCCCGCAAATATCGCCCTAAATCCTTCACCGAAATGGTGGGGCAAGAGCACGTGGTGCAGGCCCTGTCTAATGCGCTGACCACCCAGCGCCTGCACCATGCCTATTTGTTTACCGGCACGCGCGGTGTGGGTAAAACCACGGTGTCGCGCATTTTGGCCAAGTCGCTTAACTGCCTGGGCGTTGACGGCCAAGGCGGCATTACCGCCAGCCCCTGCGGCGTGTGCGCTGCGTGCACGGCCATCGACGCAGGGCGTTTTATTGACTACACCGAGCTAGACGCTGCCAGCAACCGGGGCGTAGACGAAGTGCAGCAGCTGCTAGAACAGGCGGTGTACAAGCCAGTGCAGGGCCGGTTTAAGGTCTTCATGATTGACGAAGTGCACATGCTGACCAACACGGCGTTTAACGCCATGCTCAAAACGCTAGAAGAGCCGCCTGAGTACCTTAAATTCGTTTTAGCCACCACCGACCCCCAAAAAGTACCCGTCACCGTGCTGTCGCGTTGCCTGCAATTTAACTTGCGGCCCATGGCCCCTGAGACGATTCATGAGCATTTGGTGCAGCTGATGGGCACCGAGCAGGTAACCACCGACGACGCATCGCTGCGCCTGCTGTCGCGCGCGGCGCGGGGGTCGATGCGCGACGCGCTGAGCCTGACCGACCAAGCCATTGCTTTTGGCAACGGCACGCTGGCCGAGGCCAATGTGCGCCAAATGCTGGGCGCAGTAGACCGCAGCTATGTGTTCAGGCTGATTGAAGCATTGGCGCGCGGCGATGGCAAAACAGTCATCGACACGTCAGAGGCCCTGCGTATCAACGGACTGAGCGCCGCCAGCACCCTAGAAGACATGGCCAGCGTGCTGCAGCGTATGGCGGTGGTGCACACCGTGCCTGACGGCTACGATAGCACCGATAGCGAGGCGGTAGAGACTGCACGCCTAGCAGGCATCATGCCGCCGGATGAGACGCAGCTGCTGTACAGCCTGTGCATTCACGGCCGCGCCGAGCTGGGGCTGGCACCTGACGAATACGCTGGTTTAACCATGACGCTGCTGCGCTTGCTGGCGTTTAAGCCCAAAGGGTTTAAACCGGCTAACTTGGCTGCGCAGGCAGCGACGGTGACGGCTGATTTGGCTGAAAAAAAAAGCCTGAATTTAGCGCCAACATCGCCTGAAACACCAAAAAAACCATCAAATCAGCCTGTAGTCCAAGTATCTACTGCTCAAGCAGCTATCAATAATGTAGCGCCTGCGCCTGAAGTGCCAAAAGCACATCAAGCACCCCAAACTGAAACAACCAGCAGCGCGCTAGCCGACAGGCCCTTTGACCCCGCTGAGTTCGACGAGCAGCCTGGCGCAACCTATGGTTTAGACCACAGCCCAGAACCTTGTGAGCCTGACCAGACACCTTTTGCACCATTTACCCCATTAAATCAGCCTGTAGTCCAAGTATCTACTACTCAGACAGCTAGCAATTTAATAGCAGTGCCTATCCGTGAGCAGTCTGTGCCCACCAGCCGCACCGAGCAGCGTATCTCCGCTGTCATGCCCGACGCGGTGCACAACGCGTGGGTGGCTGCGGTGCAGCAGATGCTCGATGTTGAGTCGATCACCGCGCTAACCAAAGAGCTGGCCGTGCAAAGCCAGTGCGTAGAGCAGGGCGCGCAGCACCTGACGCTGCGGGTGGACATACCGTCGCTTAAAAGCGACGCCGCCCGTGACAAGCTGCAAGCCGCGTTTGCCGCCCTAGGCCGCACTGAGGCGCTGACGGTGGAGCAAGGCCCGGTGCTCGACTCGTGGGCTAAGCGCAATACCGCCAAAATAGCCGCGCGCCAGCAAGCCGCTGAAGATTTGATCATGAACGATCCGCTGGTGCAGACCCTACAAGCCCAGTGGGGTGGCAAAATCGTGCCTGGCAGCATCAAAGCTTTGTAAATTAAACCCACCCATTACCACCGAACACCCAAAGGAAAACACCATGTTCAACAAAGGACAACTCGCAGGCCTGATGAAGCAAGCCCAGGCCATGCAAGACAACATGAAAAAAGCCCAAGACGAGCTGGGCAATATCGAGGTGACTGGCGAGTCTGGCTCGGGCATGGTCAAGGTCACCATGACCTGCAAACACGACGTGAAGCGCGTGCAGATTGACCCTAGCTTGTTGGCTGATGACAAAGACATGATTGAAGACTTGGTGGCTGCAGCGTTTAACGATGCTGTGCGCAAGGCAGAAGAAACCACCCAGGCCAAAATGGGCAAGATCAGCGCGGGTATGCCTAGCTTGCCGGGTGGCATGAAGTTGCCTTTTTGACGTTTTTCAGAGCAATGGTTAGCGTTTCTGCGTTTATTTTGGCGGTGGACACTTTTTTGCGGGCTAAGGATTTGCAGGCTGAGAGTTTGCGGCCTCAGGGTTTATGGGCTCTTGCTTCGCAGGACCAGGCCGGCGGTGTGCTCAGCTCCGCGGCTGTCCCCCGTGGCGGCCTAGGGCCGCCTACTCCTCCTTTATGCCGCTGCGCTGAGCGCACCACCGGCCTGGTCCAATCGAGGGGTCTAGTGGCCAAAAGATGTGCGCCTACCATGTTCGCTGGTCCGGTGCTTGGGTTGATTGGCGCAGCGACATCAAGGAGCCCGAAGGGCGGGGGACAGTCGCGTAGCCAATCAACCCAAGCACCGGGCCGTACACAACTGCAAACGCCAAGGTGCCTCGCAGTCCGCATCCCAAGTTAGTAGCCTATGTCAGATAACCACAACCTGTCCGCCCTGATCGACGCACTGCGCCGCTTGCCAGGCGTGGGCGCTAAATCAGCCGCGCGCATGGCTTTTCATATGCTGCAGCACGACCGCGAGGGTGCACAGCTGCTGGCGCGCAGCCTAATGCAGGCGGTAGACAACGTGCGCCACTGCAGCCGCTGCTACACCTTTACAGATGCCGATGTGTGCAGCACCTGCCTAGACGCCCAGCGTGACGCCACCAAGCTGTGTGTGGTGGAGACCCCAGCCGACCAATCCGCGCTAGAGCGCACCAGCGCCTACCGAGGTTTGTATTTCGTACTGATGGGCAAGCTGAGCCCGCTAGACGGCATTGGCCCCAAAGAAATTGGCCTGCACCGCTTGCTAGACCGCGCCAGTGATGGGGTAGTCAGCGAAGTGATCTTGGCCACCAACTTTACCGCCGAAGGGGAAACCACCGCCCATGTGATAGCCCAAACCCTCAAAGCCCGTGGCCTGCAGGTCACGCGCCTGGCGCGCGGCGTGCCCGCAGGCAGCGAGTTGGAATATGTAGACCTAGGCACCATTGCGCATGCCTTAGTCGACAGGCGATAACTATTAGTCGATAAAGATTAGTCAATAAAAATCAGTCGATAAAAATCAGTCGATCACCACAGGGTTTTAACATCGCGCACAAAGGCCTTTATATTTTGCGATCCGCCCCATGAGCACATTCACCACCTTGCGCATCAAAATCTACACCACCGTAGCCCGCCAACTGCACGGCCAAGTGCCTTGCTGGGTGTGCGGCCAACACGTCGCCCCCGAAGACGCCACACTAGAACACATCACGCCCCGCAGCCAGGGCGGCAACAGCCACCGAGATAACTTGGCGATCAGCCATTTGCAGTGCAACCAGCAGCGCCATGCAGATAATAAGTAACGTTATAATGCTACGAATTAAATAGCTGCTTAAGTAATAGATACTTGGACTACAAGCGGTTTTAATGATAAATTGGCTAAATTTCATCGTTAGCAGCGTATTTACCCAGACTACAGGAGACTTATGGCCTACGCCCACTTCACCGCCGCTTATTGGTGCTTATTACTGGCCGCCTTGCTGCCTATTGTGTGTGCAGGCATTGCCAAATCTGGCACGTTTACCAAGCCGCGCCGTGAGGGTGGTTTTGACAACCACGACCCGCGTGCTTGGCTAGCCCGCCAGACTGACTGGCGCGCCCGCGCTAATGCTGCGCAGGCCAATACGTTTGAGGCGCTGCCTTTCTTTTTTGCAGCGGTCATCGTGGCGCATATTTTGGGTGCGGGGCAAACCAAGCTAGATATTTTGTGCTTTTTATGGGTGCTGCTGCGCTGCACTTTCATCATTGCGTATGTGGGCGACATGCCCAAGGTGCGCACAGGTGTGTGGACAGCTGCTTTCGTTGTCAACGTTGTGATCTTGTTTATTGGCTATAAATAAAACTGCGTAATGCTGATCAGCACAGTGGCTGCTACGCCCTTTGTGTGACGCTTTTGTTACGCTAACTCACAAATTCATTACGTAATAACCCGCTCGGTGTCTGTCCCGATGCGGGTTTTTTGTGGCCTGGCTAAGCTAGCCCTTATGACAATAAGATTTCAGGAGATAACATACTCAACACAGGGCGCCTCACTTTCACGCCGCCAGTGGCTTAACAAAGCTGCTCAACTAGGCGGTGCAAGCGCTGCCTTGGGTTTAAGTGAAACTGCTTGGGCTCAACTACTGGGCACACCACCCGCTGCACCAGCTAATCCAACACCCGCTGCAACATCCGCTGCAACATCCGCTAAAACAAGCACCCCTACCGCACCTGCGGCATCAGCACCAACTGCCAGTTCTAGCCCGTTTGCACCCGCGCTGAAAGTAGAAAAACGCGTCATACAAATCGCCGTGGCTAACAAAACCGCACTGACCTATCTACCCCTCACCATAGCCGAGCAACTGGGTTATTTCGCAGCAGAGGGCCTAGAACTAGAACTACAAGAAGCCCCCAGCCTGGTGCGCGCACAACAAAGCGTGGCCGCGGGCACTGCCGACATGGTGTGCGGCTGGGTAGAAAACACTTTGGCCCTGCAAGCTAACGGCCCGCAGTTTGCGGCCTTTGTGCTGATGGGCCGCGCCCCGCAAATTGCACTGGGCGTGTCAACCAAAACCATGCCTGCGGCCAAAGGGCTGGCGGACTTGGCGGGTAAAAAAGTCGGCATTGTTGCCCCCAGCACGCCCACCCACACGGTGGCCTATGCCGCGCTGTCGCGTGCAGGGCTAAGGTCGGCTGATATGGGGTTTGTGAGTGTCGGCACGCCCAGTGGTGCGCTGGCCGCGTTACGCTCGGGCCAGATTGACGCTATTTGCTACACCGACCCACTGATCACCCAGCTAGAGCAGCGGGGCGAACTGCGTGTGATGGCTGATACCCGCACTATGCGCGGCACCGTGCAGGCCTGCGGTGGCGACATGCCCGCCAGTTGCCTGTACGCCACGCCAGAGTTTATGCAAAAGCACCCCAACACCACACAGGCGGCCGCCTATGCCATAGTGCATGCGCTCAAATGGCTGCAAACAGCGGGCGTGTCTGACCTGATGCGCACGGTGCCCGAGAGTTATTTTGCAGGCGACAGGGCGCTGTATTTGGCCGCCTTTGCCAGTATGCGTGACGCGATTGCTTTAGATGGCACCATTCCAGCCGATGGTGTACGCAACACGTTAAGCGCCATGCGCTCTGCAGAGCCTTTGCTGCGTGCCCAGGCAATTGACCCTGCACGGTGCTTTACCAACACCTTTGCCAACAAGGCTAAGCAACGGTACAAGGTGTGATGAGGCTGAAAGCTGAAAGCACAAGGACTTGTCAGCGATCAGTAGGATCAACTAGTTATTGCTTCTTGGCAGTTTCGCCAGGCAGCACGCGGCGGGCGCCGTCAAAACGGCTGCTCCAGTAGTTAATGCGCATGTCTTCTACCCGCACCACGCTGCCACTGCGCGGCGAATGGATGAATTTATTGTCACCCACATAAATGCCTACGTGGCTGAATGTCGAGCGCAGTGTGTTGAAGAACACCAGGTCGCCCGGTTGCATCTCGCTTTTGTCGATAGGCATGGTAGCGCCGGCCTGCTCTACGGCGCGGCGCGGCAGCACGTGGCCAATGGTTTGCTCGTACATGGCTTTGACAAAGCCGCTGCAGTCAAAGCCGCTCTCTGCACTGTTGCCACCGCGTTTGTAGGGCACACCCAAAAAGCCCATGGCGTTGACCACTAAGTCTGAAGCGCGGCTGGTAACGATGCGGCCTGCCTGGCTGACCTGGCCACCAATGATCGACACAATTCCGCGATCCGCTAAAAAGCTGCCCATGTCGTCTTGGGTGGTACTTGGGCGAGTGTTTTGGTATAAGGGCTGCTCGTTACCGTAGTTATTTTGGTTTTGGGCAGCTGCAAAATTCAAAGATGCTGTAGCTGCTAAGCACACTACTGCTGCACCAATACGGGTTAGCACACGGGTTAGGGTGTAGTGACTTAAAAACTGCATATCCGCATTTTACGCCACCGTTACTTTATAAGTCAAGCAAAGTAACGACTGTAAGTGGTTGATTTGTATATAAATTAGGGTTTAAATCCCAGTATTTTCATCACCTTTTACATATTTATTTAAATAGTAGATCGGTCTACTACTGAGTATTTTGATGCCGAGCATTAGTTTATTTTTAGACGACTGGTCTAATTAGTAGTTAAAATCAAACCATGTTGAACCATATCGAATCACTCAGCCAAAGCCATCCGGCTCGCCGTGTACAGGCTCAGAACACCCGTGATAAGCTGGTGCAAGAGGGCATTGTTCAAGTGCTAGAGCGCGGCTGGGCGGCCACAGGCATCGACACCGTGCTGCGCCAATGCAGCGTGCCCAAAGGATCGTTCTATCATTATTTTGATAGTAAAGAGGCTTTTGGCTACGCTTTGCTAGAGGCCTACCAAGCCAGCCGTTTGCAGCGTTTGCAGTATTGGTTGCTGCAGCAGCCTACGGGCAACCTAGAGCAACTGTGCGCCGCGCTTGAGGGCCTGTTAGCCGAAACCATGGCGCAGTTAGAGCAGGCGCATTATCAAAGGGGCTGCTTATTGGGTGCTTTAGGCCAAGAGGTGGCCGGTTTGCATGAAGGCTTTAGGCTGCGGCTGCTAGGCTGCCTGGCGCAATGGGAGGATCTATTGGCCACAGCCTTGCTAGACTGCTTAAGCGGCTATGAAAAACAAAGTAAACCAGGTGTCAAAAACATCAAGACAACCGGTCTAATAGATTCAAAAGCATTGTCGCAATCTCTTGCACGCGCATTTTGGGTGAACTGGCAAGGCGCGCTGCTGCACAGCCAGCTGGCGCGCAACGCACAGGCTCTGCAGTCCGTCGTGCAGCAGTTGCAGCAGCAAGTCATGGACACAGTGCTGCAGCTGCGCCGCCAGCAGCCGGGTGCCAAGCCAGCGGCGCTAGCACACCCTGTTGCAGCGCAGCCCGCCGCAGCGCTGCCTGAGGCTAAGCTGAGGGCTAAGCTGAGGGCTAAGCTGCGGGCTGAACTGCAACAGGCTGAGCTGCGGGCCGACCAGCCGATGGATGCCGCTGAACCCGTCAATAAAGTTAAAACTAGCAAAGTAGTCAAAAAATCCAGCAAAATCAAGGTGTTGCAAGTCAGTTTAGATTTCTAAGCGACTTGTCTAATACATAAAATCACCAGTTTTAATCATTTTTAGCCCCAGAAAGATTCCATGCTCATCGAAGCTACCGCTAGCCAATTGGTCTTAGTTGACCTGCAAATTAAATTGATACCTGCCATGTATGAAGGCGCAGCCGTGCTGGCTAATGCGCTGCGTTTAGCGCGAGCCGCCCAGCTGCTGCGCGTGCCCACCAGCGTGACCGAGCAAAACCCAGCAGGCCTAGGCCCTACCGTGCCTGAGCTGGCCGAGTGGGCGCGCGAGCCCTTGCAAAAGCTCAGCTTCAGCGCCTGCGACGAAGGGCTGGTAGAGCAGCTGCAAGCCTACGGAACACCCAAAGCCTCACCCAACGCCCGCAGCGTGCCCAAGCACCTGCAAAAGCCCGTAGAAAACGCACGCTCTGAGATCATCATTGCCGGGCTCGAGGCGCATGTGTGTGTGCTGCAAACGGTGATGGGGCTGCTGGACGATTTTGACGTTTTCGTAGTCACCGACGCCTGCACCTCGCGTACTGAGCGTAACCG
>JAYTPK010000078.1:0-42627 GCA_043747295.1 Polaromonas sp.
CGCCAGGGCGTACAAACCATCTGGACGCAAAAACCGGCTGAGCGAGCCAAAGCCTAGAATCAAACGTTATTCAACAGACTTTTAGCAACCGTCCACCACCCTAGGAGCCAACATGTACATCCCAGTGAACGGCAACGACACTTACTGCTACACAGGTGGCAAGGCATTTGACACAGCCAAGCCCACCATTGTTTTCATCCATGGCGTGCTCAATGACCACAGCGTGTGGATTTTGCAAAGTCGTTACTTGACTAACCACGGCTTTAACGTACTAGCGATTGACCTGCCGGGTCATGGCAAGAGCGCGGGTAACTGCCCTAAATCGGTGCAAGAGGCTGCAGCTTTGATCATCGCCTTGCTAGATGCAGTGGGCATAGACAAAGCCGCGCTCGTAGGCCACAGCTGGGGCTCGCTGATCGCTCTGCACGCGGCCAGCATGGTGCCGGCGCGGGTAACACACCTGGCCTTGTTGGGCACAGCCTTTCCTATGAAAGTGTCACCCGCTTTGCTAGACAGCGCGTTGAACAACCCGATGCAAGCCATCAAAATGGTCAACACCTTCAGCCACAGCACCTTAGCCCCGCCGCCCTCAGCTTTGGGGCCAGGCACTTGGCTATACGGCGGGTCGCAGGCGCTGATGCGGCGTGTACTGGCAGGCGGCTTGGCCCGCAGCCCTAGCGAGAATGTGTTTCACCTTGGTTTTACCGCTTGTGATGCATATTTACAGGCTTTTGAGGCTGTAGTCCAAGTATCTACTACTCATACAGCTATACTTTTTATAGTAGGCAAGCATGACCAGATGACTCTGCCCAAAGCTGCGCTGGCCTTGGCCGCCAAAGTACCGCAGGCTACCGTGACCTATGTAGACGCAGGCCACAGCATGATGACCGAGGCACCCGAGCAGGTGCTTAATGCGCTGCGCAGCCTGTTGGCAATCGCTACGACTGCCTAATTGCATCAAGGCAGAGTGATCAATTGATGAACGCGCAACAGGCCAACCAGATAGCGCAAAGCTTTGACCTGCGCGCCCTGCCCGCAGAGTTTTTGGCCAACCCCTACCCCGTGTTTGCAGCATTGCGCGAATGCGAACCTGTGCGCCTCATGCCCGACAGCAGCTACTTCATTACCCGCCACGCAGACCTGATGGCGGTGTACCGCGATGCAGCCACCTTTAGCTCTGATAAAAAAGTCGATTTCACACCCAAGTACAACCAAGCCCCTTACGGCAACGGTGCAGATGCTCCACTCTTAGCGCACCACACCACCAGCCTCGTGTTTAACGACCCGCCGCTGCACACCCGCGTGCGCAAGCTCATCATGGGCGCACTCACACGGCGCGCTATTGCCCAGATGGAGGGCGACTTGGTCACGCTGGTAGACAGCTTATTAGACCGTATCGCCCAGCAAGGCGGTGGCGATTTGATCGAAGACTTTGCGGCCGCCATTCCGGTAGAGGTGATTGGTAATTTGCTCAATATCCCGCAGGCTGACCGCGCCCCGCTACGTGCGTGGTCGCTGGCCATTTTGGGTGCGCTCGAACCCAAGCTCACAGCGCAGCAAGAGGCCGCAGGCAACCAGGCCGTGCAAGCATTCGGCGAATATTTAAAACACCTGATTGCACAGCGCCGCGCCCACCCCGGCAACCCTGAGCATGATGTGCTCACCCGCTTGATACACGGCGATAGCAGCGCGGGTCATGCCGCAGAGGCCCTGAGCGAGGCCGAGCTGCTACACAACTGCATTTTCATTTTGAACGCAGGCCACGAAACGACTACCAACTTGATAGGTAACGCGCTGGTAGCGCTGCAAGCCTGGCCTGACCAAAAAGCATTATTGCTATCAAATATGCAGCTGCTTGAGCAGCAAACACTTGGACTACCGGCCTATTTAGACACTGTAGTCGATGAATTTTTACGCTTTGAGCCTAGCAACCAGCTAGGCAACCGCCGCGCCCTGCGCGACTGCACCGTAGGCGGCGTAGACCTGAAAGCAGGCAGCTTGATCACCCTGTGCATCGCCGCAGCCAACCGTGACCCGGCAGTGTTTGAGCAACCCGATGCGCTAAACATTGAACGCGCAAACAACAAACACCTCGCATTTGGTTTTGGCATTCACCAGTGCGCAGGCCTGAGCTTAGCGCGGCTAGAAGGCCGTATTGCAGTTGGCCGGTTTGTGCAGCGCTTTCCTAATTACCGCTTAACTGCCGAACCTGTGCGCGGTGGTAGGGCAAGGTTCAGAGGTTTTTTACAGATGCCCATTGCTTGCGACTAGGCCCTGTGCAGTTCTAGTTTAGAGACCAGCCTACTTTTTACAACTGCCGCCTTTTGAGACCGTACCGTCCTTGCACTCGGTCAATATAGCCTCACCGCTTTTGCCCACTGCCACTGCAGGTTTTTTGGCAGGCGCTTCGCTGGCAGCTGTTGCAGGTGCTGAAACGGTAGCTGCAGGTGGCTTGGTCTGACTTGAAGCAGGCAAGGCGTTCACGCTGTACATGATTTTTTTCTGCCCTCTGGCGCATGACCCCACCACCTTGCCCGAGGCACTGGCACTGTTGTCTACCACCACTACGCTGTAGCTGGCCACGCCAGCGGTCTTGATTTTGGCGTCAATCTGCGCACGCAAATCATCACAATTGTCAGCATAGCTAGGCATTGACAACAGTGCCAATACTGCGGCGGGGAAAAAAAATTTCAACATAGTAGGCCCAAGGGCTAAAAGCTTAGATGTTAATAAGTATAGCCACGGCTGTATTGCCCCGTCTTCATGGCGTTTTACAATGGTGCAGAGAAACCTATGAACACTACACCACCCACCACCACACTCATCTTCGACATGGACGGCACCATGATCGACTCTATGGACTACCACAAGCAGTCATGGGTCGAGTTTTGCAAGCGCCATGGTATTGCTATTGACTTGAACGATTTAATGGAACGCACAACCGGCCGCACGGGCACCGAATGCATGGGCGAGCTATTTGGCCGCTCCATGACGTTTGATGAAGCTCTGCCGCTGGTACACGAAAAAGAAGTCATTTACCGCGAGCTATTTGCACCCAGATTCAAAGAAGTCGCTGGTTTTAAAGCTTTTGCCGCCAAAGCGCGTACTATGGGTTTCAAAATTGGTGTGGGTACTGCTGGTGATAAACACAATATTGCCTTTGCCATGCAGCATTTGAAAATGCACCCGCTACCTGATGTGATCATAGGCGGCGACCAAGGGTTGCCTGGCAAGCCGGAGCCCGCTATATTTTTAGAAGCTGCCAGAGCAATGAACGCTAGGACAGCAGAATGCATTGTCTTTGAAGATGCGCCTTTTGGCATTGAAGCTGCAAGGCGCGGTGGTATGCGTGCGGTAGCCTTGTGCACCAGCCACAGTGCTGCGCAGCTAAGCGGCCCGCACGTCATAGCATCGGTAAATGATTACAACGAACTTTTGAATTCGAATTTTTTAGAAAGCCTAACCCATGTTTCGTGAAGCCACTACGCCGCTGATTAAGCGCGCCGACTACACCCCACCGGCTTACTGGATCGACACGGTCGATTTAAGCTTTGACTTGGAACCTGCTAAAACCCGCGTGCTCAACAAAATGCAGGTGCGCCGCAATGCAGATGTGCCCGCCCAGCCCCTGCGCCTAGACGGTGACGAGCTTAACCTCGCCCGCGTCATGGTCAACGGCCAAGGCTGCTCGTTCAAAATGGATGGTGACACGCTGGTGTTAGCAGATTTACCAGATAGATGCGAAATTGAGATTTTCACCACCTGCAACCCAGTCAAAAACACCAAGCTCATGGGCTTGTATGTCAGCCAAGACACATTTTTTACACAATGCGAGGCCGAAGGCTTTAGGCGCATCACCTACTTTTTAGACCGCCCTGATGTGATGTCGATGTACAGCGTCACCTTGCGCGCTGATGCCAAGGCCTTCCCCGTGTTGCTGAGCAACGGCAACTTGGTTGACCAAGGCACGCTGCCTGATGGCCGCCACTTTGCCAAATGGGTTGACCCCCACAAAAAACCTTGTTACCTGTTTGCTTTGGTCGCAGGCAACTTGGTAGCGCGTGAGCAGCGCATCACGTCGCGCGCAGGCACTGACCATTTGCTGCAAGTATTTGTACGCCGTGGTGACCTAGACAAAACCGAGCATGCCATGAACTCGTTGATGGCCAGCGTAGCCTGGGACGAAGCCCGCTTTGGCCTGCCGCTAGACCTGGAGCGCTTTATGATTGTCGCGACCAGCGACTTCAACATGGGCGCGATGGAAAACAAAGGTCTGAATATATTTAACACCAAGTATGTGTTGGCCAACCAAGCCACTGCCACCGATGTGGACTACGCCAACATCGAAAGCGTCGTAGGCCACGAATATTTTCATAACTGGACGGGTAACCGCATCACCTGCCGCGACTGGTTTCAGCTCTCGCTCAAAGAGGGCCTCACAGTGTTTAGAGACCAGGAGTTCAGCCAGGACTTGTGCCCTAACCCTTCAGCCCGCGCCGTTAAACGTATTGAAGACGTGCGCGTGCTGCGCACTGCCCAATTTCCCGAAGACGCAGGCCCGATGGCGCACCCAGTGCGGCCTGATGCCTACCAAGAGATCAATAACTTCTACACCGTCACCATTTACGAAAAAGGTGCTGAGGTAGTGCGCATGATGCAAACCTTGGTAGGCCGTGAAGGCTTTGCCAAAGGTATGACCGAATATTTCAAACGCCACGATGGCCACGCTGTAACATGCGATGATTTTGCGCAAGCTATTGCTGATGCCAATCCTGCATCGGCTCTAAGTACGTTGCTACCGCAGTTCAAGCGTTGGTATAGCCAAGCAGGCACCCCGCGCGTGAAGGCGCATGGCGTGTATGACGCGGCGACACGCACCTACGCGCTGCACTTGTCACAAAGCTGCCCTGCCACTGCTGGCCAGCCCACTAAAGAGCCTTTTGTCATTCCTATCAACTTAGGTTTGGTCGCCTCACAGGGCCACGACATGCCACTACAACTGGCTAGCGAGGCGCACTCCGTGCCGGGTCAACGTACTTTTGTTATGACGCAGGCCAGTGAGGTGCTGCAGTTTATTCACGTGGATGCCGAACCAGTACCCTCGATCTTGCGCGGCTTTACCGCCCCGGTAATTTTAGAATTTGACTACACCCAAGCCCAATTACTGACGCTGCTGGCGCACGACAACGACCCCTTTAACCGGTGGGAGGCCGCGCAACGCCTAGGCTTGCAATACGCTATGCAACTGTTATCACTGCATGCCGACATCACCAAGGGCATCGGCAAATCTGATATAGATAATTTCTGCGCATCGCCATTTGTCGCTGCATTGCGCAGCGTGTTACGCCACCCTGAGCTGGACGCCGCCTTTAAAGAGCTGGTGCTGACCCTGCCCTCTGAGAGCTATATCGCCGAGCAGATAGACACCGTCAACCCACATGCCATCCACACAGTGCGCGAGGCTATGCGCAGTGCGCTAGCTACTGCGCTGCACGATGACTGGGCGTGGGCGTTTGAAGCGCACCAAAACCATGGTGGCTACCAGCCCGACGCTGTCAGCAGTGGCCGCCGTGCGCTGGCTAATCTGGCGCAAGGCATGCTGTGCTTAGCCGCCAGAGACAACAACGACACCGTGTGGCCTGGCAAAACCTACCAGCGGTTTAAAGACGCCAGCAACATGACCGACCGCTTTGGCGCGCTGTCTGCATTAGTGCACAGCGGCCACGCGCTGGCCACGCCAGCGCTGGAGAAATTCTACGTTTTGTTCAAAGACGAGGCCTTGGTGCTGGACAAATGGTTTAGCCTGCAAGCCGGCGCCACTGATCGCAATGGCGACATCTTGCCGCGTGTGCGCGCCCTCATGCAGCATGCAGACTTCAACATCAAAAACCCCAACCGCGCCCGCAGCGTCATTTTTAGCTACTGCAGCGGCAACCCGGGTGGCTTCCATCGCAGCGACGCCGCAGGCTATGTGTTTTGGGCCGAACAAGTGCTGGCACTAGACGCCATCAACCCCCAAGTAGCCGCCCGCCTAGCCCGCGCCATGGACCGCTGGAAAAAATTAGCCCCGCCTTATCAAAATGCCGCCAAGGAAGCTATCAAGCGGGTGGCGGCTAAAAGTGACTTGAGCAACGATGTGCGTGAAGTTGTCTCGCGGGCTCTGGCTGATTAGCGCTTTTAAGGAAATACCGAAGATTTTTTGAACGCAGAGGGCGCGAAGGTTTCGCAAAGGGCGCAAAAAAATACAAGAAAATACAAAAGTAAAACCAAAAAGAAATACAAAGAATTTAATTTTTTAAGATTCAATTTTCAAATTAAGTAGGTATTCTTTTTTGAAATTAATTTTCTTTCTTTCTCTTTTTATCTTCTTTTGCGCCCTTTGCGAAACCTTCGCGCCCTCTGCGTTCAAAAACTCCCCTGACTCCTCCCCCGCACGCCCTCTGAGATAATGAGTCATGACCACCAAAATTTCCCTTTCCAGATACTTAGTAGAACAGCAGCGCCAAGAGGGCCATATTCCTTCTCAGTTGCGCTTATTACTAGAAGTCGTAGCCCGTGCGTGTAAAAGCATCAGCCATGCGGTTAACAAAGGCGCTTTGGGCGGCGTGCTGGGCACTGCGCACAGCGAAAACATTCAAGGCGAGGTGCAAAAGAAGCTCGACATTATTGCCAACGAAGTGCTGATTGAAGCCAATGAATGGGGGGGGCACTTGGCCGCTATGGCCAGTGAGGAGATGGACAGTATTTACCTGGTGCCTAACCGCTACCCGCAGGGCGAATATCTGCTGCTGTTTGACCCACTGGATGGCTCCAGCAATATTGATGTAAACGTGAGCATTGGCACGATTTTTAGTGTGCTCAAAAAACCTGACGATAACGACGCCGGCATTGAGGAAAAAGACTTTTTGCAGGCAGGCAGCCAACAGGTGGCTGCGGGTTACTGCATCTACGGCCCGCAAACCACGCTGGTGCTTACCGTGGGTGACGGCGTGGCCATGTTTACGCTAGACCGCGAGCAAGGCAGCTTTGTGCTGACCGAAGAGAACATGCAGATTCCGGCCGACACCAAAGAATTTGCCATCAACATGAGCAATATGCGCCACTGGGCACCGCCCGTGCGCCAGTATATTGAAGAATGCCTGGCGGGCAAAACCGGGCCGCGTGGCAAAGACTTCAATATGCGCTGGATTGCCAGCATGGTGGCCGATGTGCACCGCATTCTCACACGCGGCGGCGTGTTCATGTACCCGTGGGACCAGCGTGAGCCGGACAAGGCTGGCAAGCTGCGCCTGATGTACGAGGCCAACCCCATGAGCTGGCTGGTGGAGCAAGCCGGTGGCGCGTCCACCAACGGCCAGCAGCGCATCATGGATATTCAACCAGACAAGCTGCACCAGCGCGTGAGTGTGATCCTAGGCTCAAAAAACGAGGTGGAACGCGTTACACGCTACCATTTAGAAGCCAAATAGCCTTGTAGTCCAAGTATTTATTACTTATGCAGCTATGTAATTTATAGCAAATCACTGACAAGTTGGGGCATGAGGTTTTGATATAATTGCAGCTAGTATTAGCCCTTGTAGCTCAGTTGGTAGAGCAACGCACTCGTAACGCGTAGGTCAGCAGTTCGATTCCGCTCAAGGGCACCATTTGATACCTTCACGACGTATCGCAAAACATCAAAACCCGCACGCTCTCCCAGCTCAGCGGGTTTTTTCTTGCTCAAAGCTGCCAAGTGATGATCTTAAGAACAGCCTAGTTTAGGCATTTGCAATGCGTAACGATACGCGATACAATCTTGCATGATCAAGTCGTTCGGCCACAAAGGCTTGCAGCTCTTTTTCGAGAAGGGCAGCAAAGCAGGCATACAGCCAGCCCACGCCCCAAAGCTTGAAAGAATGTTAGGCCGCTTAAACGAGGCTAACAGCCCACGCGACATGAACCTACCCGGCTGGGGCTTGCATCCTTTGGGACGCGAACTCAAGGGGCATTACTCAGTGTGGGTGAACGGTAATTGGCGTATGACTTTCGCCTTTGAAGGCATCGATGCTGTACTGGTGGACTACCAGGATTACCACTGAAATCTGGAGAACAACTATGACCCGTATGTTTAACCCCCCTCACCCCGGCCTAACGCTGCGAGACGATGTGCTGCCGGCATTGGGGCTGAGTGTTACCGATGCCGCCACGCAGCTAGGCGTTGCCCGCGTGTCGCTGTCCCGTGTGTTGAATGGGCGCGCAGCCATATCGCCCGATATGGCGCTGCGCATAGAGGCCTGGCTGGGCAAAGACCGAGGTGGTGACGCCCGCCTGTGGCTGGCAGAGCAAAGCGCCTATGACGTGCGGCAAGCCTTGCTACGCTTTAAAAAAGCACCTATGAAAGTGCAGCAAGCCCCGATGATGGCGGTTTAAACAAAGAAACCGATATTCCTGCATAAAGCGAGAAATAAGCTAGCGCGACAGTAGCCCTATGCGCGTGGCCTCGTACACAGCTTCGCTTTTGCTGTGTACCGCCAGCTTGGCATAGAGGTTTTTGATGTGTGTCTGCACGGTGTGCACGCTGATGTGGCGCAGTTTGGAGATTTCGCTGTAAGAGAAACCTCGGGCAATCAGCTCTAGCACCTCTTGTTCGCGCGGCGACAGTATGGGGCGGGCTTCATGCAGCAGATCTCCATTTGCTATATTATTTATAGCTACTTGAGTAGTAGATACTTGGACCTCGACCGGTTTTTGCACATTTTCAGTCGCCATACTGCGGTACTTAGCCAAGACGCGCCGTGCGATCATGGGCGAGATGGGCGACATGCCAGCTTTAAGCTGCAGCACCGACTGGGCAATATCATCCGGTGCTGAGTCTTTGTGGATATAGCCACTGGCACCAGCTTCGATGCTGGACAACACGTTATCTTCGTCACCAAACATGGATATGACCAAGGCCTCGCAATGAGGGTGGTGCGCAAGCGCATAACGGATCACTTCTAGGCCGCTGCCGTCGGGCAAGCCTAGGTCAGTCATCAAAATGTCCACTTGCTGCTCGGTTTGGCCCAGCCAGGCGCAAGCCTCAGCCACGCTGCCTACATCGGCCACGCAGTGCAGCTGCGTGTTGCGGCGCACAGCGGCGGTAAAAAACTCGCGGGTGGTGGGGTCATCCTCCACGATCAGCACACGCCATGGCGTGGCTGGTTGGGTAGCTGGTGGGGTAGCAGACACAGCAGCAGACACATTGGCAAGTTGTGATGCTGCAGAGGTGGTAGAGGTTGAAGTTAGGTTCACAGGCATAGCATAAACGCTGTAACCGCTGGGCGCTGCAGCCACAAAGCACCATCGGCCCAGAACCCCATATTTATGGGATGCTGAGCCGATGTATGAGGGTTTTTAAATATAGCTTTAGCGTGACAGGCCGTAAGGCCCAAAGCGGCTGTAGTCGTTATTAAACTGGCCATAGTGCTGCACTGGTGCACGCACCACGATGGCACCTCGGCCGTAGCCACGATGACCATGGTAACCATTGCCGCCGTAGCCATTACCGCCCGAAAAAATCACCACAGGCGCTACGTAGCCTACTGTGGGAGCGGTTAAAAACGGTTGGTATTCGCTACTGGTAGTGATCACTGTGTTGCTATCTGCTGGCGCGGCTTGTGTCACCACCACGGGCTCAGACTGCGACACGACGCGAGGGGTGGTTTGTAGCGCTGGTGCAGGCAGCACTTGCTGCACAGGTGCAATTTGCAATTGAATAGTGGGGCCTGGGTCTTGCGGCAATTGCACGCTGTACTGCTTGCCTGCGTATTCGTAGACCACTTGGTAGCCTGAAGTGCGGTTTTCAATAAAGTTTTGCGTGCTGCAGCGGTTGACGGTTTGCTGTGTAGTGCTGGTTTGCGCCACTGGGCTACCGCCTTCAATGCGGTCACCCAAAATAGCACCACCAAAAAGACCAATCAAGGTGGCGGCAGCGCGGCCGTTACCGTTGCCTATTGCGTTGCCCATGGCACCGCCTGCAATGCCGCCCATCAGCGCGCCTGCGCCGCTTTTGGTGGCTGGTGTGGTGTTTTGTACCTGCACCACCTCTTGCGCACACACTTGGCGCGGCACGCTGACTTGGCTGATGATGGCGGTGCTAGACAGCACGCGGCCCATGTCTTGCGCCATGGCAGCAGTGCTGGCCAAGGCTAGAACGCTAGAAACCCATAATGTTGAACGGCGCATAAAACCACCTTTAAAAGTCAAACTCTTTGCTGCATCTGCAGGCTATATATTACCTATAACGCTGCGTATATGAATTTGGTAGACCGCCAAATACCCCACAGGTTCACAAATAACTGCATTAATTGGCAGTTATTACAGCCCGGATGCGGTCTAGACGCCGCCCCTCTAAGGCCTGCACCTCAAAAGTCCAGCCTGCACACACAATTTGGTCGCCCAGTTGGGGCATCTCACCCGCTTGCGCCATCAGTAGGCCCGCCAAGGTGTTGTAACGGTTTTTGTCTTCCTCGGGCAGGTCGTCGTCAATGCCTAGACGGTTTTTCAGCTCGGCCACAGGCATCAGGCCGTCTAGCAGCCAGCTACCGTCGGCCTGGTGGTGTGCCCAAGCATCAGCCGAGGCTTGGGGCTTTAGCTCGCCCGTAATGGCCTCTAAAAAGTCACGCGGGGTGAGCAGGCCCTGCACTACGCCGTATTCGTCTACCACAAAGACAATGCGCGCCGACTGGGCCCTAAACTGCTCTAGCAGCTCCATGCCGCTCAAGGTCTCGGGTATAAAAATAGCTGGGCTGGCCAGATCATCCAAAGTGTCCTCGCTGCCTGAGCGCAACAAGCGCGCGGTGCTGACTATGCCAATCACGTCGTCCAGCGAGCCACGGCACACCGGAAACCAGCTATGCGATGTTTTCATCGTGGCGTCTTTGGTGCCGCCCGCTATGACCAGTGCCTGCGCCACGGTAAGTTGCGCGTCTAGGCTAATGATGTCGGTGCGCGGCACCATGATGGATGTGAGCGGGCGGTCGTCGAGGTGAAACAAGTTTTCCACCATCTGCCGCTCGTGCGCCTCAATGACACCTGCGTTTAGGCCCTCGTCCAAACTGGCGGCTATCTCAGCCTCGGTGACCGAGCGGGCGTTGGTGGTGTTAATGCGCATGAGCTTGAGCACGCCTTGGGTACACAGACTTAGCAAGGTGACAAACGGCCCAGCGGCTTTGGCCAGCCAAGCCATGGGCCGCGCCATTACGCGGGCGACGGCTTCGGGGTACAGCTGGCCAATACGCTTGGGCACCAGTTCGCCAAAAATCAACGTGATAAAAGTAATTGCCACCACGACTAAAGTAGTGGCTGTGGGCGCGGCAAACTTAGCGGCCAGTCCCAAGTTTTGTAAAAACGTGCCTACGCCCTCGCTAAAAGCCGCCTCGCCCACAATACCGTTGAGCATGCCAATGGAGGTGATACCCACCTGCACAGTGGACAGCATTTGCGTGGGGTTGTCGTTCAGGTCTAGGGCGGCTTTGGCACCCGAGTCGCCGCTCTCGGCCATGGCCATGAGGCGGGTTTTGCGGCTGGCGGTCAGCGCCATCTCGCTCATAGCGAAAGCCCCGTTAATCAGGGTCAACAGCGCAATCAGGATAAAGTCCATACATCCGTTAATAATCAAATGAATATGAGACTGTATCTGATTGGCGATGTACAAGGCTGCGCTGACGCTTTTAATCAGCTTTTGCGCAAAATTGACTTTTCACCTAGCCGCGACCGTCTGGTGCTGCTGGGCGACCTGGTTAACCGTGGCCCCGACTCGCTAGACCTGCTGCGCCAGCTGGTGGCGCTGGACAACGCTGTAGAGTGTCTTTTAGGTAACCACGACCTGCACGCCTTGGCAGTAGCCACAGGCGCACGCCCTGCACATAAAAATGACACGCTGACCCCACTGCTGGCAGCACCCGACGCGTCTGCCCTGCTGCACTGGCTGCGCCACAGGCCGCTGGCATTACAGCGTGATGGCTTTTTGATGGTGCACGCGGGTGTGCTGCCGCAGTGGACAGCGCAGCAGACTGTGGCCTATGGCGCAGAAGTGAGCGCCGTTTTGCAAACCAGTGACTATGCAGACTTTTTACGCAGCATGTACGGTAACGCACCTGTGAAGTGGACAGATACCTTGCAAGGCGCGGATCGCCTGCGCGTCATCGTCAACGCACTCACCCGGTTGCGGTTTTGCAGTGTGGATGGCGAGATGGAATTCGCTACCAAAGAAGCCGCAGGCGGTGCACCCACAGGCTGCATGCCGTGGTTTGATGTGCCGGGGCGCTTAACCCGGGGCACACCTGTAGCCTTTGGCCATTGGTCCACGCTGGGCCTGGTCAACCGCCCTGACCTGTTGGCACTGGACACGGGTTGCGTATGGGGCGGTTGTTTGTCAGCTATGCGCGTTGATGGTGGGCGGCGCGAGCTGGTGCAAGTGCAATGTGCCCAGGCTCAAGCACCTAAGTAGCTTGGTACTTACTACAAATTTAATAGCTGCTTGAGCAATGAATACTTGGACTACAAGCACTATTTATCACTAAATTCACCTACTGCATCAACTGCGCCCACACCTTATCAAGTCGCTTCACACTCACAGGCTGCGGTGTCCGCAGCTCTTGCGCAAAAAAGCTCACTCGCAGCTCTTCTAGCAGCCAGCGCAGCTCAGCCAAGCGCACATCTAGTACGCCTTTTCTATCAGCTAACAAACGAATAAACCGCTGCTCTTGCGGCTTAATCTCGCTTAGCCGCAAGGCATCACGCGCAGGGTCGGCGCGGTATTTTTCCAGGCGCAGGGTAATGGCTTTGAGGTAACGCGGAAAGTGCTGCAACTGGGCATAGTTGCCAGTGGCTAAAAAGCGTTTGGGCATCAGGCGCGCTAGTTGCTGGGCTGCGTCTGCTGTGGCATCGGGGGCGGTTTTAGTGTCTTTGATTTTGCGCGTTGCAACAGCATATTCCACCAAAATCGTGCCGCACAAACGCGCCACTTCGTTGGCAATTAAGGTCAGGCGGCCACGACCTTCGGTGATGCGGCGGTTAAAGTCCTCGGCGTTGGTGGGCAGCGGGTCGAGTAAAAATGCTTTGTCCAGTGCCACATCAATGATTTGATTTTTCAGCTCGTCTGCAGTGCCCAGCGGCATGTAGGCCACGCTCATTTTTTGCAAGTCAGGAATGTTCTTTTCTAGGTACTTCAACGCATCTTTGATCTGCAGCGCGCACAGGCGGCGCAGGCCAGCGCGGTGCTTGTTGGCTGCCACTTCTGGCTCGTCAAACACTTCTATGCTCACCGCGTCGCCGTGGTCTATTAGCGCTGGAAAGCCGATCAAGGTTTGCACCTGCTCGGTTGCACCTTTGCCTGCTCTGCGCTCAATCTCCATCAGCTCAGGCAGCTCGGCAAATGTCCATGCGGTGTAGCGTTGGTCTGCTTGCACAGCAGCATTCACTACATTTTTAATAGCTAACTTTGTAGTAGATACTTGGACTACAGCACTATTTTGTGCTGAAACATCGGTTTGTAGCGTGCTTTTGGGCAATTGGCCCGCCACACTAGACAGCGCAGCCAGTGACGCAAATGCACCGCGTGCTTTGGCGCCTAGCTCGGCTTTGAGCGCTGCCAAGTTACGCCCCGTGCCCATCTGGCGGCCATGCTCGTCCACCACTTTAAAGTTCATAAACAAATGGGGCGACAACATGTCTAATTTGAAGTCACCTCGTTTTATGTCGACTGCCGTAGCGTCACGGCACAGCTTAAGCAGCGCGTCCACCAAGCTGCCAGCGCCAAAGGCTGCTGGCTCGCCCAGCACCGCGTACAAACGCGCTGCACTGTCGGGCAGCGGCACTAGGCGCGACCTTGGGCGCTGGTGCAGGCTTTTAATTAGCGCGAAAATTTTGCCCTGCAGCATGCCAGGCACCAGCCACTCGCAGCGCTCTTCGTTGACTTGGTTCAGCGCAAACAAAGGCACATCAATGGTGATGCCATCGCGCGCATCGCCCGGCTCGTGCAAGTAGGTGGCGCGGCAGTCCACACCGCCTAAACGCACGGTTTTAGGAAAAGCCTGCGTGGTAATGCCTGCGGCCTCGTGGCGCATCAGCTCTTCGCGGGTTAGCTTTAATAAGTTAGGCTGCTTTTTAACTTCTTCTCGATACCACTGCTCTAGTAAAAATCCGCTGCACACATCTGCAGGAATTTGCTGGTCGTAGTAAGCGTAGATCAGCTCATCGTCTACTAGCACGTCTTGCCTGCGCGATTTGTGCTCTATGTCTTCTACTTGTTTCAGCAGCTTTTCGTTAGCCACTAAAAACGGCAGCTTAGTGTCTAGCTCGCCACCCACCAAGCCTTCACGGATAAACACCTCGCGTGCAGCCACGGGGTCAATCTTGCTGTAGTTTACGCGGCGGCCGCTGTAGATGACGATGCCATACAGCGTGGCGCGCTCTAGCGCTACCACTTCGGCACTTTTCTTTTCCCAGTGCGGGTCGAGCAATTGTTTTTTGAGCAGGTGGCTACCCACCTGCTCTATCCACTGGGGCTCAATAGCTGCGATGCCACGGCCAAACAAGCGTGACGTATCGACCAGCTCAGCCGCCACAATCCAACGACCCGGTTTTTTGCTCAAGTTAGCGCCAGGGTGGCGATAAAACTTAATCGCCCGTGCGCCCAGATAAATGTCTTCGTCCTCAAGCTTCCAGCCAATGTTGCCCAACAGGCCGGAAAGCATCGACAAATGCAGCTGTTCATAGCTGGCGGGCTTATCGTTAATACGCCACTTATGCTCAGTTACCACCGTGTGCAACTGCGAATAAATATCACGCCACTCGCGCACGCGGCGTATGCTGACAAAGTTTTGGCGCAGTAACTGCTCGTATTGGCGGTTAGACAGCTTATGGGTCGCATGCACTAGGGCAGGCTCAGGGCGAATGGACTTAGTACCTTCGCCCGTTCGGGCTGAGCCTGTCAAAGCCTTCTCGTGGCCTCCCCCGCGTGCCGCGTTGATCCAGCCCCACAGTTTTAAGTAGCCGCTAAATTCACTCTTTTCATCGTCAAACTTTTTATGCGCCTCGTCGGCCTGCTGCTGCGCCTCCATGGGGCGATCGCGTACGTCTTGCACGCTCAGCGCGCTGGCAATGACCAGCACCTCGTCCAAAGCGTTGCGGCTGCGCGCCTCGATGATCATGCGGCCCACACGTGGGTCAAGCGGCAGGCGCGATAGCTCAGCGCCCAGCGCCGTTAGTTCGTTGTATTCATCTACAGCGCCCAGCTCTTGCAGCAGGTCGTAGCCGTCGGCAATGGCGCGGCGCTGCGGTGGCTCGATAAATGGGAAATCTTCTACATGCCCTAAATGCAGCGCCTTCATACGCAAGATCACACCCGCTAGCGAGCTACGCAAAATCTCTGGGTCGGTAAATTTAGGCCGCGCGTCAAAATCTATTTGCTCATACAGCCTGATGCAAATACCATCAGCCACGCGCCCGCAGCGCCCTGCGCGCTGGTTGGCTGCGGCTTGCGCAATGGGCTCGACCAGCAGCTGCTCGACTTTGTTTCTAAAGCTGTAGCGTTTGACGCGCGCGGTGCCTGCGTCGATCACGTAGCGAATGCCAGGAACCGTCAGCGATGTTTCGGCCACGTTGGTCGCCAGCACAATGCGTTTGCCGTTGCCCACGTCAAACACTCGGTCTTGCTCTTGCTGGCTAAGCCGCGCAAACAGCGGTATCACGTCAGCATTGCGGTGCACTGGCTTGTGCGCTAGATGCTTGCGCAAATGGTCAGCGGCCTCGCGTATCTCGCGCTCGCCGGGTAAAAACACCAGTATGTCGCCCCCGCCTCCCCCTTGCCACAGTTCATCGGTGGCATCGGCTATGGCGCTGTTTAAGTCATAGTCACGGGTTTCTTCGAACGGGCGATAGCGTTGCTCCACCGGAAACATGCGGCCACTGACCATGATGACGGGCGCGGGGCCTTTGGCAGACTCAAAATGCCGTGCAAATCTATCAGCATCAATCGTGGCCGAAGTCACGATGATTTTCAGATCTGGCCTGCGCGGCAACAGCTGCTTTAAATAGCCCAATAAAAAGTCAATGTTCAGCGAGCGTTCATGCGCCTCGTCAATGATCAGCGTGTCATAGGCCTTCAAGTCCGGGTCGCCCTGCGTCTCGGCCAGCAAAATACCGTCGGTCATCAGCTTGACCGAGGCATCCTTAGACAGCCGATCCTGAAACCGCACCTTAAACCCCACCACATCGCCCAGCGGCGTTTTCAGCTCCTCGGCAATGCGCTTGGCCACTGAGGTAGCCGCTATTCGGCGCGGCTGGGTATGGCCAATCAGCCTGCCCTTGCCGGGCGGATAATTGCACTTGCCTCGACCTAAAGCCAAAGCAATTTTAGGCAGCTGTGTTGTCTTACCCGACCCCGTCTCGCCACACACAATCACCACTTGGTGATCTCTAATGGCAGTCGCAATCTCGTCGCGACGAGCGGATACGGGCAGGGATTCTGGGAAAGTTATTTCAAGCATAGTGTCAAGGCAACCTGTGATTATCGCTATTTGCTAAAACCTTAAAAAATCGCAAATTGCGACACTTCTGGCCCGTGAACGCAATTGCAACGGTTGCCGCGCACGGGCAGCAGGTTTACAGTGATTTTGGGGTTTGCTTTACTGCAGCCCTGAACATTATTTTTTAACTACAACTGGAGATATTCCATGAAGAAGTTTTCTAACCTGTGCGCGTTTGTCTTGTCTAGCCTATTGTTTGTGCCCAGCATAGCGCAGGCGGTAGACAACATCACCCTTAAAGAAGCGCAGGCCATGATTGCAGCAGCTGAAAAGAAAGCTGCAGACATCAAACTGCCCATGAACATTGCCATAGTTGACTCAGGCGGCAACTTGGTAGCCTTTGGCCGCATGGACAGCTCGATTTTGGTGAGTATTGGCATATCGATTGACAAAGCGTGGACTGCGAACGCACTAAAACTGCCTACCAACATCTTGGCAGGCGTAAGCCAACCCGGTCAGTCGCTGTACGGCATTAACGGCACCAACAACGGCCGCGTGGTGGTGTTTGGCGGTGGCTTTCCTATCAAGGCTAAAGACCAAGTGGTGGGCGGTATTGGCGTGAGCGGGGGCAGCGTAGAGCAAGATATGGAAGTGGCGCAAGCTGGGCTGGCAGCTCTAAAGCGCTAATTTGCCAAACAAAAACAGCACCAACAGCAGCTTTACCAAGCACTTGGCCGCCGTCCTTGGTCGAGCCGCAAAACTAACGCAAGGCGGTCAAGACCGAAGGTGCCGTCGAAACTTGGCATTATTACAAACGTGTGGTCACTCTTACTGATGACTGCGTGACTGAGGTTGCAGACAACCTCTGAACCCTTTGGCCACATGGCGCACTAAACAATGCGTTTTTTGCAACGGTGCATGCGCCATGAGTGGCTCGCTCTTTGGATGCCAAAAGTTCTCGCCCCTACCTTGGCGCAGACATGTTTTCATGCATGCTGGCCTCTGGCTTGTAGAACTCTTCAATCGCCTCTGCATGCGTACGCGAGTGGCTTCAAGGCTTGGAAGTGAAAACTGCCAATTGAGCGTCAAAAGCACGCTTGTATGCGGGACGCGCTTCGCCACGGGCGACATAGGTGACGAGGTTTGGATACTCCTCCAAGATACCCGTTCCTTCCAACCTGCGAAGCACCAGCACCATCAGGAGGTCACCGGCACTGAACGCACCGTCAAGCCAGTCAGCATCGCCAAGCCAGCTGGAAAGATCGTCCAGCCGCGCGCGGATGCAGTCGTCGATCATAGGCAGACGCTCCTCATACCAGGGCTTGTCACCCTCTTGGTAATGGGCTTGCTCGCGCTCAACGATAGGAGGCTCTACTGTGTTGAGCGCGGCAAAAATCCATGTGATCGCCCGGGCCCGCGCATTTGCGCTTTTCGGTAGCAGTCCCGCATGGCGTTCGGCAATATGAAATATGATCGCACCCGACTCAAACAGGACGAGATCGCCTTCCTCGTAGGTAGGGATCTGGCCAAAAGGATGAAAATTGCGGTGCGCTAGCTCCTTCATTGCTTTAAACGAAACCAGGCGAACCTCGTAGCGCTGGCGGACTTCTTCGAGCGCCCAGCGAACTCGCATGTCACGCGCTAGTCCTCGGCCCTCATCTGGCGAGCTTTCAAATGCGGTGATGGTGGGGTTCATCGGAAGCCTTCAAGTAATTGATGGTGCGGTGTTCACCCTGGAATGTTCGGCTCGACCAAACGCGCCAAATTCAAAAGCGACTCTTGCCAGCCCAGATAGCAAGCCTCGGTAGGAATCATGGCGGGAATGCCGCTTTGGGTGGCATGGATTTCCGTGCCCACCGAGACGGCTTTAAGGGTGATGCGTGTGGTCATCTCGCCAAGGAGATTCGGGTCGTCAAAACGGCTGGTGTAGGCGATCAGTTCGTTCTCTTTGAGTTCGACGTAATTGCCGCCGAAAAACATCGCATTGCCCGTAGTGAAGTTGGTAAACGAGCCGCGCCACGCGCCGCCTACTTTTAACTCCATCTTTTCAATGTTGCCCACGAAGCCGTTGGGCGGCAGCCAGAGTGCAAAGGCGCGAGGCTGGGTGAAAGCACGCCAGATTTTCTCGGGCGTGGTGGTGAGCACGCGGTGCAGCTGAACTGTATTGGTGGTCATGATGTGTTCCTTTCAAAGTTTGAATCAGGGGGTTTGAATGAGTTTCAGCGGGCGGGTGGGCTTCACACTTGCACTTTGGTTTTGGAAAAAATTAACCCTGGGGGCCATCGATACCCACCATCCAGCTCACACCGAACTTGTCGGTGCACATGCCAAAGCAGGGCGACCAGAAGGTTTTGCCCATGGGCATGAAGACACTGCCACCTTTGGCCAGGGCGTCAAACATTTTCTTGGCTTGGTTTTCGGTGTCAGCGGTGATGGAGAGCGACACGCCTGCGTAGGTGACCGGTTCCGTGCACATGCCGTCGGAGAGCATAACTAGGGTGTCGCCCACAGTGATGCCGCAGTGCATCACCTTTCGCCCCCAATTAGATGGCAGGGGCATGGGGTGGTTTTTGTCGGGGCTTTCGTCAAATCGCATCACCATGGCGACTTTGGCGTCAATGGCTTGTTGATAAAACGCAATAGCCTCGTCGGCGCGGCCGCCGAACATCAAATACGGTTCTACTCTCATGATAATCTCCTGAGGAAATGTTGTCGCCAGTGGGGAGGAATGTCAGCCAGCAGATGGCGAGCTTGCCGGTGACAGGGTATAGACCAGTTTGGTGTGGCTGTGTGGCAGCACCGTGGCGCTGACCAAGTGCAATGCATGGCGCGCTAGCAAGCCCTGAAACAGTGGCTTGCCCGCACCCAACAAGATGGGAACCACCACCAGGCGCAGTTCATCCACCAGACCTGCATTCATCAAACTGCTGACCAGGGCCGCACCGCCCACGGCGTGCATGTCTTTGCCGCCTTGTTGCTTGAGGCTTGCGACCGCGCCCAGGTTGCGCACGATGCGCGTGTGTGGCCACGCGGCGGTTTGCAGGCTGCTAGACAGCACCACATGCGACGTGTGCATGGCAAAGCGCGCGTAGTCCATTTCGCCCTGCGTCGCAGCTTTACCGCTGAAGGGCAAGGGCTGGCCGGGGGCGCTGTGTACCGCCGACCAATACTGCTCGTAGCCTGGGTACATCTTGGCCCCCAGGATGCAGGTGTCGATTTGGCCAGTGATGTCGGACGGGTCTTTCCCGCTATCAATCCAGTCAAGCTCACCATTGGGGCCTTCGATGTAGCCGTCTAGCGAGACGATCAAGGCAGCGATGATTTTTCTCATAGTGCGCTCCGTGGGACCGTTGGAACTTGGTAACGTAGCTCTGCAAAGCCGGTGCCAATTTGCCTAGCAGAAACCAATACCAGCGGCGGGCTGGTGAGCCGCCTTGGGAACAGCGGTTTGCCGTTACCCAAGGTAACCGAGCCCATTTGAACAATCATTTCGTCTAACAGTCCGGCATCAAAGAACTGCCCCGCCAAATCGCCACCGCCAACCACCCAAATGTTTTTGTCGCCGGCAACTTTGCGCATGGCTGCGTGGATCGGGCGAACGTCGCCACACGCGAAGTGCAGACTAGCCCCGGCAAGCGCTGGCAGCGGCCGATGCGTGAACACCCAAGTGGGTTGGCTGTAGGGCCAGGCGGAACCCATCTCTGTTCCAACCTTCTGCGCATTGCGCAGCATCCACTCGTAGGTCGAGGCACCCATGGCCAACGCGCCTACATCGGCAATGAACGCGGGGTAACCCGTGTCGTTGATATTTCCAAGTGGAAACAACCATTCGAGCGAATCATCTTCGGTGGCGATGAATCCATCGAGGCTGGTGGCGGTGTAGTACTGGGTTTTCATGGAATTTCACCCGCGCCTTGCGGCCTCAATCGCTGCGATATCGATTTTCCCCATCGTCATCATGGCGGTGAAGGCGCGTTGAGCGGCTGCGGGGCCAGCATCAGTAATGGCTTCCATCAACACGCGCGGCGTGATTTGCCACGACAAGCCCCACTTGTCTTTGCACCAGCCGCAGGCGCTCTGTTTACCGCCGTTGTTCACAATGGCATGCCATAAGCGATCTGTCTCGGCTTGATCTTCCGTCGAGATTTGGAAAGAAAACGCATCCGTATGCGGCACGCCGGAACCGCCGTTGAGGCCAAGACATGGAATGCCGCACACACTGAACTCAACCGTGAGCACATTGCCTTGCTTGCCCGCAGGATAGTCGCCGGGTGCGCGAAAAATTTTGCCAACCGAGCTGCTGGGGAAGGTTTGCGCATAAAAGCGTGCCGCCTCTTCTGCGCCGCCGTCGAACCATAGACAAATGGTGTTTTTTGCGATCATGATGATGCGTACTTTCTTACAATTATTGGACTAGCTGCACTTAAGCGGCATGCACATGCTTGGCAAAGCTATCCAAAATGGCTTGCCAACCTTGACGCTGCTGCTCTTCAGAGTGCATTGGCTCTCCATCGAAGGTCACACGTACCTTGACGCCTTTTGCACCTGCTTCGAATTCGACAATCGCACCGCGATCACCCATCGTGTATTCAATCAATTTGTGCTTTACGAGTTTGGTGTACGTCCCGGCAAAGTCAAAGCCAAAGCTTCCGTCTTTGGCTTCCATGCGCGATGTGAAAGCGCCGCCTTCACGCAAATCCACAGTGGCGGCTGTGGTGTGCCAATCGTCAGAGGCAGCATTCCACTGTTTGATGTCTGCTGGCGTGGTGTAGGCGCTCCATACTTTGGCGATGGGTGCGTTGACGAGTGTTTGAACTGTGATTTTCATCATGTAACTTTCTTGAGTTGGTAAGAGAAATGGCATTCCGCCCGTTCGGGGGATAAACCGCACTTGCGGTTTTGGGTAACGCCTGACAAGTCAATGTCCATATGAATGTCCTTTCGTACTTCGTTTCGGGTTGGACTTGCAGGGGGTCAACAAGCCTTCTACGTAGTTGCGCAAATGCACGATCAACTGCGGGGCAATGGCGCTGTCGCCCTGCGCCTTAGCCACGATGAATGCGCCTTGCAGCGCGGCCTGCGTGTAGAGCGCAAGATTTTCAGCATTCCAATCTGCCTCGGGCGCATACAGCGCCTTGGCCTGCGCGATCACGGGTGTGAGCGTGCGGGCGTGGCTCTCGATGCCTTCGCGGCATGCGGCGCGGATGGAGGGGTGGCTATCGTACGTTTCTTGCACCATGGTGCCCAGCAGGCAAGTGACATCGGCCAAATCGCCTTGCGCGATGTGTGAGCGGAAATCAATGTAGGCCAAGATCCGCTCACGCGGGTCGGCTATTTGCTGATAGGGCGCTGATTCAAACAATGCGCCCGTGACCGCGCTCCAATGCTGAGTGGCGGCAATGGCCAGCTCTTCTTTGCTTTTGAAATGATGAAAGAAACTGCCCTTGCCTACCCCACTGGCCACACAAATATCATCGACCGTGGTGGCGCTGTAGCCTTTGGCACGAATGACGCTGAGCGCGGCATCGAGCAGCTTGGTGCGGGTGGGGTGAGCGGTGTCTTGCATGGTGTGAATTTTTAAACCTACTGGTTGGTATGCAAGGTACCAACCAGTAGGTTTAAATGCAAGCTGAGATTTGTAAATATTTACTGCTTATGCATTTTTATGGGCGTTTTAGGTTTTTGAGTGTCCATTCGAGATAACCCATTCGCCCAATCCGGGGGTGAATTCCAATAACACATTCACGTGAACACGTGCTACACTGTTTCCTGTGAAATGTAGGCGCTGTATATGACCAATCTGACGATTTCTTTAGACGAATCCATTGTGCGGGGGGCGCGCATTCGGGCTATTCAAGAAGGCACGTCGCTCAGTGCCAAGGTGCGCGAATATTTGGCCAGCTACGCCAATGTGCCCACTACACCGTCGCCTCCCGTTGGGTCTGCGTTTTTGGAGGTTGCTAAAAAAAGCAAGGCCAATACCAAAGGTGCCAAGTGGAGCCGTGCGGATGCCTATGACCGGGTGTACCCCGCCGCGTGAAGGCCGCATTCATGGTCACTTTCATCGACACCAACGTATTGCTCTACACCATCGACAACAGCAACGCGACCAAGCAATCTCAGGCTATTGAAGCGGTTGCACAGGCCAGCCTGCAAGGCCGCGTGGCTGTTAGCACCCAGGTGTTGATAGAGTTTTTTAATATTTCTACAACCAAACTCAAACCCGGCTTAAGCCACCAGGCGGCTGGCGATATGCTGGAGCGTTTGTGCGAGTTTGAGGTGGTTTCCAGCACCGCGCAAGGCGTGCTGGAGGCTTGCAGGCTGGGGCAGCGATACAAGCTACAGTGGTGGGACGCGCTGATATTGGAAGCTGCCCTGCGCGCCAATGCAGACACATTACTGTCTGAGGATGGGCAGCATGGTCAACGGTTTGGTAAATTGGTGGTTCACAATCCATTCCAGGGTGACGTCCCAAGCCAAAGTCCAACAGCCCGTCGAAAACATAAATAAGCCATGTCCACCGTCTTTAACTTCACCTTCGTCCCCTGGTTTCGCTCTGTAGCGCCTTACATCCACATGCACCGTGGCAAAACCTTTGTGGTGGCGGTGTGTGGCGAGGCGATAGCGGCGGGCAAGCTGACCACCATTGCGCAAGACTTGGCGTTGATCCAAAGCATGGGCGTGAAGATTGTCCTCGTGCACGGCTTTAGGCCACAGGTGAACGAGCAACTAGCCGCTAAGGGCCATGCACCCAAGTATTCCCACGGCATTCGCATTACCGACAGTGTGGCCCTAGACTGCGCACAAGAGGCTGCGGGCCAGCTGCGCTACGAGATTGAGGCTGCGTTTAGTCAGGGCCTGCCCAACACGCCCATGGCCGGTGCTACCGTGCGGGTGATGAGCGGCAACTTTATTACCGCACGGCCTGTGGGCATTGTGGATGGTGTAGATTTTCAGCACAGCGGCTTGGTCCGCAAGGTGGACACCGCAGGCATTATGCGCACGCTAGACATGGGCGCGATGGTGCTGCTGTCGCCGTTTGGTTTTTCGCCCACGGGCGAGGCGTTTAACCTGACGATGGAAGAAGTGGCCACGTCAGTGGCCACTGATTTGCAGGCCGATAAGCTGATATTTTTAACCGAGATACCGGGCCTGGCGCTAGACCCCACCCAGCCCATCAGCGAAGACAACCCGATTGACACTGAGCTACCGCTGTTAGCTGCCGAGAAAATGCTGGCCACCCTGCCCGGCGCGCAACTGCCCACTGACACTGCGTTTTATTTGCAGCACTGTGTGAAGGCCTGCAAAGGTGGCGTAGAGCGCAGCCATATATTGCCCTTTGCACTGGATGGTGCGCTGCTGCTGGAGATTTATGTGCACGACGGCATTGGCACCATGATTGTGGATGAAAAGCTAGAAAGCCTGCGCGAGGCCACACCTGACGATGTGGGCGGCGTGCTGCAATTGATTGAGCCTTTTGAACGCGATGGCACGCTGGTCACACGTGACCGCACTGAGATTGAGCGCGACATCACTAACTACAGCATCATCGAACACGACGGCGTGATCTTTGGCTGCGCTGCGCTGTACCCCTACCCTGAGGCACGCACTGCCGAGATGGCGGCGCTAACCATCAGCCCGCAAGTGCAGGGCCAAGGCGATGGCGAGCGGATTTTAAAGCGTGTTGAACAGCGGGCTAAGGCTGCCGGGCTGGACAGTATTTTTGTACTAACCACCCGCACCATGCATTGGTTTATCAAACGCGGGTTTGTGCAGGTTGACCCTGATTGGCTGCCCGAGGCGCGAAAGCGTAAGTACAACTGGGATCGTAAGAGCCAGGTATTGGTGAAGAAGATTTAAGTCGTTCCTGCTACGGTTTTTTTGTCTTGTACGGAGCAGGTCGACGGTGCTACTTCAGCTACGCGGCTGTCCCCCGTGTTGGCCTAGGGCCAACTACTCCTCCTTGATGCCGCTACGCTGAAGTAGCGCCGCTGACCTGCTCTGGCAAATTGGTAGGCGAACGACTGCAATACTGCTCCAAGCCATCCCAAGCCGCAGCTCTGGCACTTGGTGTGGACGGCGCAGCGGCATTAAGGGGGAGGCCGCAGGCCGGGGGACAGCCGCGAAGGCGTCCACACCAAGCGCCAGAGCGAGCACAGTACACAAGCAACATCTACATCGCGAAACTAACGCCCCCTGCGAAACAGCAAAACAAACAGCACCAGCGCCATAACAACAAACGCCACAAACGACCAATTGGCGATCGAGCCACCCAAAAGTGTCCAGTCCACCTTACTGCAATCACCGCCGCCTTTAAAAATCATCGGAATAGCGCGTTTGAGGGGGAATGTTTCCACCATGCCGTAAAAATCGCGCCCGCAACTGACTGATTCGGGTGGGTACCACTGCAAAATGCTTTGCCGCGCGGCTACAAAAGCACCGCCTGCGGCCCACAGTAGAGTCAACACAGCAAAAATCTTTTGCGCTAAGCTGGGCGCAGCATTTTTATTGCCTTTTAGCCCCAACGTCCATGTAATCATTGCAAAGACAGCTACTAAAATCAGAGCATAGCGCTGCACAATACACATGGGGCAAGGCTCCAAACCCACCACGTGTTGCAGGTACATGCCAAACGCCAGCATGCCCACGCACGCCAGTGCTACCCAGCCTGCGCCACGGCTTAGATTGAGGTTTTTCCAAAAATTAAGCATCCGCTATTCCAGTAAGAGACAATACGTATATTGGACACGCAAATATCGCCTTGGTTCGCCAAGTTTTGCGACTGTTTTCTTATTTACTTATTTCTCTTTAGACGACTGGACATACCACATGGCACGCATGGTTAACTGCATTAAATTAGGCAAAGAAGCTGAGGGCTTGGATTTTCCGCCCTACCCTGGCGATCTGGGTAAAAAGCTATGGCAACAGGTGAGCAAAGAGGCCTGGGCTGCGTGGATGAAGCAGCAGACCATGCTGGTCAACGAAAACCGCCTGAACCTGGCTGACCAGCGCGCCCGCCAGTACTTGGCGCGCCAGATGGAAGCACACTTTTTTGGTGCAGGCGCTGATGCCGTGCAAGGCTATGTGCCGCCTGCGGAGTAATGCTGTTAATCGTCTGCAGCTGCTAAACAGGTCTTTTACCAACTAAATAGCCTTGTAGTCCAAGTATTTACTACTCAAGCAGCTATGAAAATTATAGTAGTCGGTGCGGGGTTAGCGGGCAGTGCATGTGCCCATGCCTTAGCCCTGCGCGGCTGCGATGTGACGGTGCTGGACGCTGTTGGCAGCAATCATCTCGCTGCTGATTCTGGACTGAATCCTGCACTATTCACATCACCTTCTAGCGGCCTGCCCGTTGCCTTGATGGCACCGCACCACGGCGCAGCCAGCAACCCCATCACCCAACTCAGCCACCTAGGCATAACTACCACCCTGCAAGCTGTCCGCACCCTTTTAGTAGCAGGCCGCGACTGGCAGCACTGCGGCACTTTGCAACGCGCTGGCAAGCTGGGGCCGCAGGCGCACTGGTTTAACGACGCGGCTTGGGTTAAGCCCGCTGCGCTAGTGGCAGCGTGGCTGGCGCATCCACGCATTACGCTGCAGGCGGGCGCTGCCGTGCACCGACTGCAGCACAACCCAGGCATTGCAGGAACTAAATGCAGCTGGCAAGCGGTAGATGCTCAAGGCAGCGTGCTAGCCCAGGCAGACGCAGCCGTGCTGGCCAACGCCTACCAAGCCAAAGCTTTGCTGAGCAGCCTGGGCCTGCAACACGCAGCCGACGCACTCCACCAAGTGGCGGGCCAAGTGGTGTACGGCCCGTGGACCAGCCAGTGGCAAGCACTGTGGCCCCAACTGCTACCTGAACTAGCTTGGCTGCGCGCCAATGACTGCGCATCCACCTCAGAACCACTAGCTACAGTCTATTGCGCTGTTAACGGCAATGGCCATTTCATCCCCGCACTACCGTGGCAAGGGGATGCGGGTGAACTTATCTGGCTCAGTGGCTCCACCTATGAGCACGATGCACCCAACAAGCCACCCGACAAGCCCCCCAATACACAACCCAACAGCCCAGCAAATAACCCGCAAGTCACAGCCCAAGGCCTAGCCACCAATCTGCAGCGCCTGCAGCAACTCATCCCAGCTGCAACAGATTTACTGGCTGCACAGCACAGCGCTGGCATGCTGCGCGGCTGGGCCGGCGCGCGTTGCACTACGCGCGACCGCCTGCCCATGCTGGGCGCAGTGTCGCAGGCCCACGCACCCGGCCTGTACGCCTGCACGGCCATGGGCTCGCGCGGGCTAAGCTTTGCAGCAGTGTGTGGGCAGCACTTGGCAGCGTGCATCACCCAGAGGCCGTTAGATGCATTACCTGCGTTATTACAGCAAAGCTTGGCTGTAGAGCGTTTTCAGCACTGATTTATGAATCATTTAAGCTTGTAGTCCAAGTATTTATTGCTTATATAGCTATTAAAAACGTAGCGCTCATGTTGTAGTCGATCTCCAATAGACAGCCTGCAAGCTCTGCTACTATTTGCCCATGCAATTTTTAAACAACTTTTTGCTAGCCATACTGTGCGGCTTATTGGGCGCGCATCCAGTGGCCGCACTTGCTCAAGACGGCTGTCCTCCAACGCCTACAGTCCCCACAGCCACAGAAATAGCCGAGCTACAAAAATCGGCCAAAGACCGGGGCTTTTTATGGCGCATTAGCAAGGGCGGCGTTGCATCCTATTTGTACGGCACCATCCATGTGTCTAAACGCGAATGGGCCTTCCCCGGCCCGCAACTGGTGCAGGCCGTGCTGCAAAGCGACACCGTAGCGCTAGAGCTCAACCCCCTAGACCCCGCCACCATGGCCCAGCTAGTACAAGGCATGCTCGATAAAACCGGTATTGGGCTGCCCGCAGCGCTAGAGGCGCGCGTAGCACGCCAAGCCGCGGCCAGCTGCGTGCCCGCTGCGCAAATCAAGGCGCTGCGGCCTGAGTTTCAAATCGTCATGCTCACCGTGTTGGCCCTTAAGCGCCAAGGCATTGACCCAAACTATGGTGCAGATTCAGTCATCGCCGGCATTGCCAGCAGCACTAAAAAACCAATTGAAGCCCTAGAAACCGTAGCCGATCAGCTCAAACTCATGCAAGCGGACAACCCAGCCCAAGCATTGGTTGGATTAGAAGAGGGCTTGGTGCAGCTAGAAAACGGCAGCGCACAAACCTTGATGGGTAAGCTTGCCCAGTCATGGGCCGACAGCGACCACGCCACCATCAGCAGCTACGCCGACTGGTGCCAATGCATTAACACAGACAAAGAACGCGCCGAGATGAAGCGCACCCTAGACGACCGCAACCTGCCCATGGCCGATCGCATAGACACCCTGCACACCCAAGGCCGCAAAGTGTTTACCGCCGTAGGCGCACTGCACATGATGGGCCCGATGGGGCTGCCTGCGCTGATGCAGCAGCGGGGATATGTGGTGGAGAAGGTGTTTTGATTCGCTTGAAAGTCGTTTAAAAACGTCTTAAGTCTCTGCAAAAACGTTTCTAAATGCCCTGCGTTTGTTAGTGCGGTACACAGCAAAGTTCGCACGATCTACGGTGATGATGTCGGTGACTCCAGTACTGTTGGCTAACCACACCAAAGACGCATCAGCCAGATCCATAGGACGATCAGCGTATTTGCGCATCATGGCAGATAGACCCAATAAATCGTCAGTTTCAAGGGCTGCAATGCGCACGCGGTCTCGCGAAGCGCCCTCGTGTAGCCACAACAGCAAATCCGCCTGCGCGTGGGCATTGAAGTCCAGGAAATACATCACTTCAGATATCACTTCCCAAGTGGTCAACAGCCGCACGTTAGCCCCGTGGCGTTTAAAGTATCCAAGGACTTGGCTATGGTAACTATCGCTGCTGTTAAATAACGCTGCAAGTGGGCCGCTATCACACAGCACTTCGCGCAAGCCAATGCTTTTCACAATTAAGACTTATAGTGCGTTCATTAGGCGCTTAGCTGCGATACGCTCGCGCACCACAGATTTGATATCTGCCGACTGACGCGACACATCGCCATGTTTACCAAAAATAGGTTTGCCCAAGTCGTACAAGCTAACTTTTCCCTGCGCCTCAGCGCTGGTCGCCAATTGACGCAAGGCATGTTTAACGATGTCTGTCTTGCTCAGACCCATACGCTCATGCAATTGCTGCATCAATGCGGAGTCGCTTGCGCCCAGGCGCAGGCTAAGAAATTGATCGTTGTTTGTAGCAAGATTTTTCATTATTGTTAGACTGTACTACAAATAAATAAATTTGTAGTACAGATGATTCCAATCAGTCCTCTATCTTGTGGCAAGCGGCGGCAAAACCAACAAAGCGTATGAAAATGGTTGCCCCGTTTCGAAAACTGCACCCCTTCCCGCCCATGCTGCTTTTAATCATGACGATCATCAACATTTCTTTTATTTCTCTATTGACAGAAATAAAAGACAGGTTTATATTCAAATCCAAGAGAAAGTCAAAACCATGCAGCTTAGCCAAACTAGCCAAAAATTCATCCTTCATTGGGGTGAGATGGGTACGCGCTGGGGGGTTAACCGCACTGTGGCGCAGATTCATGCGCTGCTGTATTTGACTGGCAAGCCGCTGCCGGCAGACGAGATAGCCGACACGCTGAGTGTGGCGCGCAGCAATGTGAGCAATTCGATCAGCGAATTGAAGGCTTGGAACCTAGTGAAGCTGGTGCATGTAATGGGCGACCGGCGTGACCATTTTGAGGCGAGCACTGATATTTGGGAGCTGTCACGCACGATAGTGCGTGAGCGTAAAGAGCGCGAGATCACCCCCACCATTGACATGCTACGCGAGCTGCTAAACCACCCCGAGATCATGCTTGACGGCGTAGAGCGGGCTAACCGCGTGCGCGAAATGCTGACCATGCTGGAGACGATGACGGTGTGGTCTGACGAGATGCTGCGCCTTGACACTGAGACGCTCACCAAAGTGCTGAAACTGGGTGCCAAAATTCAAAAACTGATACGTGGTGACGCCCCTGCTGCCGCACCTACGGCCAAAGACAAAGCCCAGCAAGATGTGCAATCAATGGGGTCAGTGATTGGGCCTTGATGCGTTTTTGAACACCTGATTGAATTTTCCATTTTTTTGGCTTTATATTTCTGTATTGACAGAATTAACTGTAATAACAACCAAGGAGAAAGCCATGAATGCCACAGTCTATGCCGCCCTTTACTACAGCGTAATGCAAGCGTTTTCGTCACCAGGCGCTAACAGCAGCGAGCCCTGGCGTACCGCAACGGGTAAGGCATTGGGAAAGGTTTTGGCACACAAGAAACTGTGGCTGCGCATTAACCGCGCGCTGGCTTGGGGCCTGATCGTGTCGCCATTGCTGCAAATCATGCTGGGCAGCGCGCTGGTGCCAGGTTTGATTTTGGACTTGGTGATTTTGCTGGTGCACGGCGGCTTGTCGGTGTGGTTGTTTGGCCTGCCCAAGTCACCTAAACGCGATGACGGCACGATGCATTGGATCGGCACGTCAGAGGCGCGCATGTCGCCACGCAACCGGTTTTTACTCAGCGGCTGGCGGCTGATGATCAGTACCTTGTATCTGCTGGGGCTTTCACTATTGGTAGCGCTGGCTTCTGCCCTACCTGGCAATTTAAGTCTGGGTATCTTGTGGCTACCCATCGGCTTAGGGCTGATGGTGATGGTCAATTTTTTCGGTTTGATGTGGCCCTACGCCGCCGTCACCCATGTGTTTGGTGCCAGCAGCTACGCGCTACGCCGCTGGGGCACTTTAGACAGTTTGGGCAACACAACTGCAGTCACACCATGGGTCAGCGGCCTGATCGTGCTGATATTTATGGCCACCAGCATTGCCAATGTTTTTAAATCACTCTGGAGCTAATGATGAACGACAACTTCCCACTCACGCTTTTGTATGACGGTGCTTGCCCTGTGTGCAACCTGGAGATGGACAACCTGAAAGCGCGCAACAGCGCAGGGCAGCTTAAGTTTGTTGATATTTCAGCCCCGTTTTTTGACACCGCACCCTACGGCGCAACCTTAGCGCAAATGAACGGCCTCATCCACGCGCAGCGGCCCGATGGCACGCTGGTGGTGGGGGTAGAGGTGTTTCGCTTAGCCTACGGCGCGGTGGGCCTAGGCCACCTAACAGCGCCTACCGGCTGGCCCGGGTTGAAGCCTGCTTTTGATACCGCCTACGCCGTTTTTGCACGCAACCGGTATGGATTTTCAGCTGCTTTTATGCCCCTGCTAGAGCGTATTCGCACATTACGCGCAGCGCGCAGGTTAGCCACCAACACACCAAGGAGTCCATTATGAAAGTTATTGTTTTTGGCGGCGCAGGTTTTATCGGCCGCGCTATTGCCACTGAGCTGCGCAGCCACGGCCACCAAGTGCTGACCGCAGGCCGCAAGGGCTGCGATGTGACCGTAGATTTTGCCTACGACCAATCGAGCCAGGTGTATGCCGCCATAGTGCGCGAAGCCGACATTGTCGTTAACGCTGCTGGCATTTTGATAGAGCGCGGCGGCAACACCTTTGACGCGGTGTACGTTAAAGCGCCCACCGCCTTGCTAGCGGCCTGCGCGGCTGAGCGCGTGGCGCGTGTAGTGCTCATATCAGGCCTTGGCCTAGCTGACAAGTCTGGTGGCCACACTGCTGGCAAATACACCGCCGCCAAGCTAGCCTGCGAGCGCGCCGTACACGCCTGCCCCGTAGACTACGCCATCGTGCGCCCCGGATTGGTCGTAGGCCAAGGCAGCTCCGCCACACGGCTACTGCAGTGGCTGGCCCAGCTACCCGTCATCGCCCTGCCCGGCTGGTTTAAAGGTCCGTGGTTTAGTGGCGGCTTTCACCCCGGCGCATCGCAGGTAGCGCCCATGCAAGTGCAAGACGTAGCCGAGGCGGTAACCCGCATTTGCGAACACCCCAAAGCCCTGCGCCGCACGATTGAAATTGCAGGCCCAGAGGTGATGACCTACAAAGCCTTGATGCAACGCCTGCGCAGCGCATCAGACAACGGCACAGGAAAAGGCGCAGCTCTGTGGCTACCCATGCCGTGGTGGCTAATGAAACTGGGAGCGCTGCTAGCGGCGAACTTACCCCAAACTGTCTACAGCATCGACACCATGCGCATGCTGCAGGCTGGCGGCACCACTGAACACAATGAGGCGCTGTATTGGCTGCGTCACATGCCAAAACCTGCTGTAGTCCAAGTATTTATTAATCAGTCTGCTATTAAAAATATAGCTATTTAAACCAAGGAGTGTGCTATGACACATGACGTATCCTGCTGCAATTTGGCCCTTGTACTAGGCGCTGGGCTGAGCGCTATAGCTGCGTTGCTGCACGTGGGCATCATCTTTGGCGGTGCGCCGTGGTATCGCTTTTTCGGCGCGGGCGAGAAGTTTGCACAGGCTGCTTTGAAGGGGCATGGCTGGCACGATGTGCTGACCTTGGGGATAGCAATGGTTTTAGGCGTGTGGGCTGCCTACGCGTTGTCTGGAGCGGGTGTAGGCCTAGGGGTACAGCTGCCATGGCTTAGACAGATATTGTGGTTAATCACAGCGGTGTACTTGCTGCGGGGTATTGCAGGCTTTGGGCTGCTGTTGACACGCCAGACTGGACACAGCGTGCAATTTATCATGGTCAGCTCGCTGATCTGCTTGGCTGTGGGAGTGGTGCATTGGGTAGGTATCTGGCAAACATCATAGTAGCGATTGACTCACGCTGTTTAGTAATCTTTTAGCCTTGTAGTCCAAGCATTTACTACTCAAACAGCTATAGAATAAATAGCATAGCACTAACCCAACCATCTCTTTGAAAACTACCGCCGCCCAAACCACCCCAGGCTACTTAGCCACCCAAGACTCCCAGGCCACCCCAAACCCCCAGAGCATCGTCATAGTAGGCGCAGGTTTTGCTGGTTTAGCCTCGGCCACCTTGCTGGCGCGCGCAGGGCACCGGGTTACGGTGTTTGAAAAGTTTGCCACACCACGCGCTGTAGGTGCAGGCATTTTGATTCAACCTACTGGCTTGGCCGCCATGCGCACGCTGGGTATTGAAGGTGAAATTTTGGCGCATGGCGCAAAAGCTGATTGGCTGTATGGCGTAAACCACCGTGGGCGGCGGGTGATCGACATTCGCTACGACCGTTGGCAAAAAGGCAGCTATGGGCTAGGCTTGCACCGTGGCGTGTTGTTTAACGCACTGTGGGCTGCAGCCCAGCAGGCGGGGGTTCATATCACCACGGGGCACGAGGTCACACAGCTTAGTGCCCTGGACAGCTACGACCTGCGCGTCATAGCTGATGGATCCAACTCGCAACTGCGGGGCCAAACGGGCCTGCCGTTCAAAGCCAAACTCTACCCTTGGGGCGCCGTATGGGCCGTGCTGCCTGACGCACAGCGCCACTACGGCGGCACCCTATGGCAGTGGTACCGAGGCGCACACCAAATGCTAGGCATCATGCCCACCGGCCTAGCACCCGACAGTAGCACCCCGGTAGTCAGCCTGTTTTGGAGCCTGCGTGCAGACCGCTATGCAGGCCTGCAAGCCGCAGGCCTGCAAGCCTGGAAAGACACCGTGCTAGCGCTCAACCCGGCCTGCGGCCCGCTGCTAGACCACATCACCAGCATGGACCAGCTGACCTGGGCGCGCTACCACGACATCAGCATGCCGCGCTACCACACTGACAACACGGTAGTGATAGGCGACGCAGCCCACGCCACCAGCCCGCAGCTGGGCCAAGGCACCAATTTAGCGCTGCTAGACGCCGTGGCCCTAGCCAGGAACTTAGCCAGCCACAGCAGCCTAAGCACAGCGCTAGCCGCCTACACCAAAGAGCGCAAAGGTCACCTGCACTTCTACAGCCAAGCCAGCAGCCTACTCACCCCGCTGTTCCAAAGCGACCTGACCATACTGCCGTGGCTGCGCGATATGTTTTTAGCCACCAGCAGTGGCTGGCCGGTGCTGAAAGGGGTGAACTTGCAAACTCTGGTGGGGGTGCGCACGGGCTGGCTGGGTGGATCGTTGCGGTTATAGATTTCCGCGTTTTAACAACGAAAAACGCTTGTAGTCCAAGCATTCATTACTCAGACAGCTATAAATTTTGTAGCAAAAGCTGCAACTTATCAGGCGACAAAGGCTTAACCAATGTGGTGCAGCGGTTAAGTTTGGCGGTGATCTGGGTGGTTAGGCTGATGTGCTGCCCAGTGACCAGTAAAACGGTGCCGTTAGCACGGCCGCCAGTCAAATTTAAAGCACCTTTGGCCAGTCCGATGGTTTGCCACAGGTCAGCGTCTTTCAAACCCGCGTCCAGGCTGACAAAACTGTAGCGTTGCTGCGTGAGAAAGTCTTTGGCTTGGGCTAAGGTGTCAGCCTCGTCCACATGGGTGATGTGCACAGCTGCAAGCTTGGTGCGCAGGTACATGCGGGCGGGGCCGTTGGCATCGGCGATCAGTGCGCGTTTGACGGTTGCTGCGCTGCCCACACTAGGCCAATCGTTAAAGGCCGCTGGCTGCGTGGCAGCCGCGTCCGTCTGGGCAGGCGGCGTGTGGTTATCTAGGTCTAGGTCTAGGTCTAGGTTCAGATCAAAGTCAATATCCACATTGGCCGCCGAGGCACGATCAAAGTACATATCCATAGCCGTCAGCACATCTGGCCACCTCAATGGGCGGGTAAAACTGCGCCAAGCCTGCGCTGGGGTAATGGCGCCTACCCAGATCAGGCCCATCGAAGGGTCTTGGTGCAGTCGGGTGAGCTCTTGGTTGGCGTCACCGCTTGCGCCGTCCACCAGTACCAGCCCGGGTGCATCAGGTGCCCCGTCTGTCCACGGTTCATAGCTGATGCTGCGCCCCGAATCGCGCGCTTGCGATAGGCGAAACACGGTGTTCAGCGCGTGCCGCTCTACGCTGGTAAAACCAATGACTCGGATGAAGATTCTTTGCATGGACCGGGCAATGATACGTGCAAAAGTGTGTATTTTTTCACACTGTAGCTTTCATCTCAGTAGTTTTAGCTAGGCTGAAGGCTGCCTTGCTAAAAGTGAAAGCAGCTTGGCTAAAGAGAAGCCAGCAGCTCGTGCAGCTCAGCTGGGTGCGGCGGCTTCGATAAAAATGCATCGGCCCCGGCCAGCGTGGCGCGCATGCGGTCCATCATGCCCGTGCGGCTGGTGACGATGTAGATTTTGGGGGGCTTTTGGCCCTTGGTGCGGGCGTGGCGTTTGATTGACCGGCACACTTCATAGCCGTCTAGGCCGCTCATGTTGACGTCTAGCAGCACGCCGTCAAACGGGGTGCTCAGAGTAATGGCCACGGCCTCGTCGCCGCTGCTGGCCTCATACACGTCAACGCCTTCTAGCAGTGACAGCTTGGCGCGCAAATACAGCCGTGCGGGCAGGTCGTCGTCTACCACCAGCACACGCTTGCGGTTGGTCAGGTCGGGCTCGGCGCTCTCACCCCAGCTCATGGCGGCGATCAGCTCGTCGTAGTCGGGCTTGAGGACTTGGTCCTCCCAGTCTATGGGGCGGGTTTCTTCAAAGCCCGGTGGGCGGTGCGCGTCTGAATTTGAAGGCCGGGGAATTTCAAACCCCACAGGGCTGTCCAGCCCCGCTGATTGCGTAGCCTCATAGCTTGCTGGTGACCCAGCAGAATCAATGGACGAAGTGCTGTTAAACATCTACGCAAAATGGGTAAAACTGAACATTAGGTTTATTTTAGTGCCTCTGCAGGGCGACGCGCCTTCACATACGCATCACTGGGCAAATAATCCTTACCGTCGGCATAACGCCACTGCACCATTGTGCCTTTTGCGCCACGCAGGTCAAGCTTTCCCACATACGCACCCATGGTGCTTTGGTGATCTACCGCCCTAAACTCAGCCGGGCCAAATGGTGTGGCAAACTTTAGGCCACGCATGGCTTGCACCAATTTTTCGTTATCAGTACTTTTGGCTTTGTTAATGGCGGCAAAAATAGCTTGCATGGTGGCGTAGCCCACTACCGAGCCTACCTTGGGGTTTTCTTTGTAACGGCTGTAGTAGCTGGCCACAAAGCTGGCGTGGGCTGGGCTGTCGATCTGGTCCCACGGGTAGCCGGTGACGATCCAGCCCTTGGGGGTTTCGTCTTTTAAAACGTCCAAATACTCGGGCTCGCCTGACAGTAAAGACACCACGGGCATTTTAGGAAACACGTTGCGCTGGTTACCCTCGCGCACCAAACGGGCCAAATCTGCACCAAAAGTGACGTTAAAAATAGCATCGGGCTTGCTGGCCATGATGGCGCTGAGCGTGGTACCCGCTTCTAACTTGCCGTTAGCAGGCCACTGTTCTCCTACAAACTCTACATCAGGGCGTTTGGCTTTAAGCAGTTCTTTAAAACTGGCGACGGCGCTTTGGCCGTATTCGTAGTTAGGCGCAATGGTGGCCCAGCGCTTGGCGGGCAGCTTGGCGGCCTCCTCCACCAGCATGGCCGCTTGCATGTAGGTGCTGGGGCGCAGGCGAAAGGTGTAGCGGTTGCCTTGTGTCCACACAATAGCGTCGGTCAGCGGCTCGCTGGCGATAAACAGGCGTTTGTTTTTTGCCGCGTGGTCAGCCAGGGCCAGGCCTATGTTGCTAAAAAAGCCGCCAGCCAGCACATCTACGTTTTCTTTTGATGTCAGCTCGACCGCGTGGCGCAGCGCCTCTTCGGGTTTGCCTGCGTCGTCGCGCGCTATCACCTCTACCTTGCGGCCCAGCAAACCGCCTTTAGCGTTCACCTCTTCTACGGCCAGCTGCCAGCCTTGCTTGTACGGCGTGGTGAACTGGGCGATGGTGGAGTAGCTGTTGATCTCGCCAATTTTGATGGGGGCAGTGCTAGCCTTCGTCTGGGCTTGGGCTGCCATTGCCAAAACAGACAACACAGCAGCGGTGATAACTTTCATGGGGCATCCTTTAACGCGGCTTAAAACATTTAGCCAGCCGGGACTGTAACGTAAGTTGCGCCCGTGCCGTTGACGGCTAGCACTTGACCTCTCGCATTTGACCTCTAGCACTTTACCGGGTTGCGGCAAAACTTGTCTAGCTCGCGCACTGCGGCCTTGGCTTGCACCGTGTTTTTGGCTTTGCTGCCCACCTCAATGCTGAGCTTGGCCTCGTACTTTTTAAAAAAGTCGTCAAACAGCTCGCCGCCCAGTGTGGCGTAGGCCGTGAGCGTATCGTCTATCGCGTTGTGCTCTAGCAGCACGGCACACAGTGGCTGGCTGGCCGGGCCGCTGAGCACTTTAGCGCCCTGCGCGGGGTCGTATTGGCTGTGGTCAGCGCAGCAGTGGATCAGGTCGTTACCCGCATTGGGGGTTTTGGCATTCAAGGCGGCGCCTTTGCGAAAGCTGATAAAGCTTACGTCTTTGGTGGGGTAGACCAAGTGGTGCGCGCAAATGGCGCTGAACGCCACAATGCTTTTGGCACTGCCCACACCGCCTGGCCACGTATAGCTGTCAGACGCTTTGGTACTGAGTGAATGGCCTGCCACCGCCTTGCCCAAGTTGAGCAAAAACACGGGCGTAGCCTCAAACGGGTAATGAAAAACATAGTTGGTTTGTGCCGCTAATTTGCTGGCTTTGAGTGGATCGCCCCGCTCATCGGTTAGCAGCACGCGGGCATAGGGCTTGGGCACCGCGTTGGCAGCCAGTGCGGGCATGGCGGCATTAGCGGTTAAGCACACGGCGCTGGTAGAGCACGATTGAATAAAGTTGCGGCGGTCCATCGGAGTCCTCGCTAGGCTGTTAGTTGTTGATTTGTGTCTATTCTTAGGGCGTTTATGCAGTCTGTCAATGGCGCTTATATGGCTTTGCGAATAAGCATATCCGCATAAGCGAAGAAGAAAAATGTAGTTTGGAAATCTGAAGCCTTGGGGCACATTAGCACCCATGGCAGATATTGCATTTATTTTCGCGGGTTTTATGGTGGGCTTGATCGTCGGGCTCACTGGTGTGGGTGGCGGCTCGCTGATGACCCCTATTTTGATTTTCGGCTTTGGCATCAAGCCTTACTTGGCCATTGGCACCGACTTGTTGTTTGCAGCATTTACCAAGCTAGGCGGCACGGTTAATTTGGCACGCACCAAGACGGTAGACTGGCGCATAGTGGCGTCGCTGTGCGCAGGCTCAATCCCCGCTGCATTGATCACAATTTATTTTTTGCACAGCGTGGGTACCACCAGCCCCGCCGTGCAAAAGGTGATGACCACCACGCTAGGCTTTGCATTGCTGCTGACCGCGCTGGCCACCTTGTACAAAGCCATTAAGGGCAAGGCCACGCCGCGCGGTTTGTCGGCCGAGCAACTGCTAGCCGCCACCCAGCCACGTCACTGGGCACTGCCCGTGCTGTTTGGCGCACTCATTGGTGCGCTGGTGTCTGTTACCTCGGTGGGCGCAGGCGCTATTGGTGTGACGGTGCTCATGCTGTTGTACCCGGCCCTGCCTTTGTCACGCATCGTGGCGGCAGACTTGGCCTACGCCGTGCCACTCACATTGGTAGCAGGCTTGGGCCACGCTTCGATTGGCTCGGTGGACTGGTCGCTGCTGGCTAAGCTTTTGGCAGGCTCATTACCCGGCATTTGGCTAGGCACACAGTTCAGCACCAAGGTGCCCGAGCGGGCGCTGCGATCGCTGCTGTCGGTGTTGCTGGCTTATGCGGGCTTCAAGCTGATCATGATCTGAAAATTGCAGAACACACCACTGCAACTCATTAAAAAATATGTACCAATACACCGACTTTGATAAACAGTTCGTCAAACAACGCGCAGCCCAGTACCGAGACCAGCTAGAGCGCTACCAAGCAGGTACCCTAAGCGGTGACGAGTTCAAGCCACTGCGATTGCAAAACGGCTGGTACGTGCAGCGCTACGCACCTATGCTGCGTGTAGCCGTGCCTTATGGGGAAGTGTCTAGCGCGCAGCTGCGCGTGTTGGCTACCATTGCCTCCGACTACGACCAGCCTTCGCACGAAGTGTTTAACACCGCAGTAGACGGCCAAGCCAAGCTGTCAGGCCACGGCGTGAAGCTGACCACCGGCTACGGCCACTTCACCACGCGCCAAAACGTGCAGTACAACTGGATTCCTCTAGACAAAAGCGCCGATGTGATGGACCTGCTGGCCAGCGTGAACATGCACGGCATTCAAACCAGCGGCAACTGCATTCGCAACATTACCAGCGACGAGCTGGCAGGCATTGCACCCGATGAAATTGCCGACCCGCGACCGTTTTGCGAGATATTGCGCCAGTGGAGCACGCTGCACCCAGAGTTCGCTTTTCTGCCGCGCAAGTTCAAGTTCGCTGTTACGGGCGCTAAAGAAGACCGCGCCGCCACAGCATGGCACGATGTGGGCTTGCACCTGGTGCGCAATAGCTTGGGCGATCTAGGTTTCAAAGTGCTGGTCGGCGGTGGCATGGGGCGCACCCCCATCATCGCCAGCACGGTGCGCGAGTTTTTGCCGTGGAACCAGATTTTGAATTACTGCGAAGCCGTTATTCGCGTGTACAACCTGTATGGCCGCCGCGACAACATCTACAAAGCGCGTATTAAAATTTTAGTCAAATCCGAAGGTCAAAAATACATTGACGATGTGGAAGCTGAGTTTGCACGCATCGCGGCCCAAGACGGCGCACCACACACCATCACGCAGGCTGAGTTAGACCGCGTTTCGGCATCATTTAAGCCTGCAGTCCATGCATTTACTGCACAACCAGCTATCGATAAAATAGCAACTAAGGTGAGTAATGTGCTGAAAGCTGCAGCCCATGACGACGTTGAGTTCACCCGCTGGCTGACCCGCAACGTGGCCGCGCACGCTAACCCTGACCTGCGCGCAGTCACCCTGTCGTTCAAACGCCTAGGCTACGCCCCAGGAGACGCAACAGCGCTACAACTGAGCCAAGCCGCTGATTTAGCCGACCAGTTCAGCGCAGGCGAGGCGCGTGTAACGCATGACCAAAACCTGCTGCTACCATGGGTGCACTGCGACCAACTGCCCGCACTGTGGCAAGCAGCGCGCAAAGCAGGCTTTGCCAAACCCAACATTCGGTTATTGAGCGACATGATTGCCTGCCCAGGCGGTGACTTTTGCTCGCTGGCCAATGCACGCAGCCTGCCAATTGCCGAGGCAATAACAGCGCGCTACCAAGACTTAGACGAGCTAGATGACTTGGGTGAGATTGACCTGCACATGAGCGGTTGCATTAACTCGTGCGGCCACCACCACAGCGGCCACATTGGCATCTTAGGTGTCGATAAAGACGGCAAAGAATGGTACCAAGTGACCCTGGGCGGGTCGGACGGTTCGGCATTGTCAGGCGCGCCCATGGCTGGCAAAGCCGTGGGCCCAGCCTTCAGCGCAGCCGAGGTGGTAGAGGTGATTGATGCAGTGCTGACCGAATACAAAAACCTGCGCTCAGTGGGCAAAGTCAATGCGCACGGACTGCAGCACGAAACTTTTATCGACACATTGCGCCGCGTGGGCTTAGAGCCTTTTAAAGCGGCGGCTAATAGTGCACGCTTTACAGATGTACGTGACGGTGCACGCGACACTGCCCACGCTGATGCGCAAGCAGCCTGAGGACTACAACATGGCAAATACTATCAATTTAATAGCTACTAAAGCAGTAAATACCTGGACTACTGAGCTAAAAGGCTCTGAAAATACCTTAAATATCCCTAATGATGCCGATGTGACCACTCTGCAGGCTGATATTGCCCAAGCAGGCACGATAGAGCTGAATTTTCCTAAGTTTACCGATGGCCGTGCGTACAGCCAGGCCGTGCAGCTGCGCCGTCGTTTAGGTTTTAAGGGCGAAATTCGCGCTACTGGCGAAGTGCTGATCGACCAACTGGTGCAAATGCAGCGCAGCGGCTTCAGCAGCGCTGTGCTGCGCGATGACCAAGATGCTGTGCATGGCGCAAAGCTGCTAGCGCAGTACAGCGGGTTTTACCAAGGTGATGACAGCGCAGGTGTTCAACACGCTAAGCCCCAGTTTGCCAAGGCAGCAGCATGAGCGCCATCACCGTCTACGCCAAAGCGTCGATCACCTACGCCGCCAAACTGGCCGCTACGCAAGCGGTGCTGCAAGACGCCTGCGCGCGCTTTGACCCCATCACCCAAGCCAGCAGCCTAGGCGCTGAAGACATGGTGATCACGCATTTGCTGCACACATTGCAGCTGCCCAGCGAAGTGTTTGTGCTGCAAACCGGCAAACTGCACACACAGACCAACGCCCTGCTGCACACCGTGCAAACCACCTACGGGGTTGACCGCGTAGTGCGCGTGTATGAACCCGATGCTGAACATGCAGAGGCTTTTGTACAAGTGCACGGCGACGATGCCATGTACCAAAGCCTAGAGCTGCGCAAAGCCTGCTGCAACATCCGCAAAATGGTGCCACTGGCCAAAGCACTGCAAGGCAAAAAAGCCTGGGTCACAGGCCTGCGCCGCGAGCAATCTAACGCCCGCGCTGAAGTCTTGGCCATTGAGCCACCAGCTTTAGTGCCAGGCGCTGTGAGTGCAACGATTACCAAAGTCAACCCGCTAGCCGACTGGACCAACGGCGACGTGTGGCATTTCATTGCCAGCCACCATGTGCCATACAACGCACTGCACGACAAGTTCTACCCCAGCATAGGCTGCGCACCTTGTACGCGTGCCGTAACGCTGGGCGAAGACATTCGCTCCGGCCGCTGGTGGTGGGAACAAGCCTCGGCTAAAGAGTGTGGGCTGCATGTGGCGGCTTCATCGTCACTTCGGGACATACCTGTTGTGGCAACCGCTTGAAGAATTTTTTGAACGCAGAGGACGCGAAGGTTACGCAGAGAACGCAAAAGAAGACAAAAGAAAAGAACAACCAAAGGGGATTCAAAACTGAGTTTGAATTTTCTGAATTATTTCTTGAATTAACTTCCTGTATTAATTTTTTGTATTTTTTTAGTATTTTCTTTTTTGCGTCCTCTGCGCAACCTTCGCGCCCTCTGCGTTCAAAAAATCCCCCGTATTTAAATCTTAAAACACCATGAACGCCAGAACTGAGCCCCAATTGCTGCACACCCTAAGTAACCAACATCTGGACGCGCTAGAAGAAGAAACTATCTTCATCTTGCGCGAAGTAGCTGCGGCGTTTGAGCGTCCTACTTTATTGTTCTCCGGCGGCAAAGACTCGTTAGTGATGCTCAAGTGCGCTGAGAAGGCATTTGGTGCAGGCCGCATTCCCTACCCGCTGCTAATGATCGACACGGGCCACAATTTTCATGAGGTGACTGACTTTAGAGACCATCGCGCAGCTGAGCTACAAGCCAAGCTGATTGTGCGCAGCGTAGAAGACAGCATGGCGCGCGGCACGGTGCGCTTGGCACACGCTGGCGAATCGCGCAATGTGCACCAAAGCGTGACGCTGCTGGAGGCCATTGAAGAATTTAAATTTGACGCGCTGATCGGTGGTGCGCGCCGTGACGAAGAAAAAGCCCGTGCCAAAGAACGCATCTTTAGCCACCGCGACAGCTTTGGCCAGTGGCAGCCCAAAAGCCAGCGCCCCGAACTGTGGACAGCGTTTAACACCAAGCTACAACCGGGGGAGCATTTTCGCGTCTTCCCGATCAGCAACTGGACCGAGTTAGATGTGTGGCAATACATTACCCGAGAAAACATTGCCCTACCCTCGCTGTACTACTCACACCCACGTGAAGTGGTCGAACGTAAAGGCCTGCTGGTGCCTGTGACTGCGCTAACACCTTTGCGTGAGGGTGAAGTAGCAGTACATCGCGATGTGCGTTTTCGAACCGTAGGCGACATCACCTGCACCTGCCCCGTAGCCAGCCTGGCCGCCACCGCAGCCGAAATCGTGATCGAAACCCTGGCCGCTGACGTAAGCGAACGCGGCGCAACCCGCATGGATGACAAAACTTCTGAGGCTTCGATGGAGAAGCGCAAGAAGGAAGGTTATTTTTAATTTTAAAGGGGGGAAGAAGATTTTTTTTTGAACGCAGAGGACGCGAAGGTTACGCAGAGAACGCAAAAGAAGACAAGGAGAAAAGAACAACCAAAAAGAATTAATAAAAGTTTTATATTTTTTATAGTTTTAAATT